>CANKSK010000024.1 GCA_947485425.1 Bacteroidota bacterium
AAACAGCTCACCCGGATTTATGGCATTACCTTCCCAAAGCAAAAAGACCTTACCGAATATTTGACGCTTCTTGAAGAGGCAAAAAAAAGAGACCATCGCAAATTGGGTAAAGAGCTTGAACTCTTCACCTTCTCTGAAAAAGTAGGCATGGGCCTACCCCTATGGCTACCCAAAGGAGCTGCCTTGAGAGAGCGCCTTGAAAATTTTCTTAAAAAAGCACAGTTGGCAGCTGGATACCAGCCCGTGATCACCCCGCACATCGGCCACAAGCAACTCTATGTTACTTCCGGCCACTATGAAAAATATGGTGCCGATGCCTTTCAGCCCATCAAAACGCCTCAGGAAGGAGAAGAGTTTTTCCTGAAACCCATGAACTGCCCGCATCATTGCGAAATTTATAAGAGCAAACCGCATTCCTATAAAGACTTACCGGTTCGTTTGGCCGAATTTGGCACGGTTTATCGTTACGAGCAAAGTGGAGAATTGCATGGATTAACCCGTGTAAGAGGGTTTACACAAGATGACGCACATCTTTTCTGCAGGCCCGATCAGGTAAAGGAAGAATTTATCAAAGTAATTGATTTGGTACTTTATGTTTTTCAATCCCTTGATTTTAAAGACTATACAGCACAAATATCCCTCAGAGACCCTGAAAACAAGCAGAAATATATCGGCAGCGATGAAAATTGGGAAAGAGCGGAAAGAGAGATTATTGAAGCGGCAGCAGAAAAAAACCTCAAAACAAGCGTTGTGGAAGGGGAAGCAGCTTTTTATGGTCCAAAACTCGATTTCATGGTAAAAGACGCCCTAGGGCGTTCCTGGCAATTGGGAACCATACAGGTCGATTATAATTTGCCGGAGCGGTTCGAACTCGAGTATACCGGCAGCGACAACCAAAAACACCGTCCAGTGATGATTCATCGGGCACCCTTTGGGTCTTTGGAAAGATTTATTGCCCTACTCATTGAACATTGTGCAGGAAATTTCCCGCTGTGGCTGGCCCCCGATCAGTTTATCATCCTGCCCATTAGCGAAAAATACAATGATTATGCAAAAAAAGTTTTGAAATTGCTGAATAATTACGATCTTCGCGGGCTTATTGATGAGAGGGATGAGAAAATCGGCAGAAAAATTAGAGATGCCGAAGTCAAAAAAATCCCCTTTATGCTGATTGTCGGAGAAAAAGAAATGGAAACAGAAAGCCTTTCGGTCCGCCTTCACGGAAAAGGAGATTTAGGAAGTTATTCCTTTTCAGCATTTAGCGAATTGGTTCACGATGAGATAAAGAAAAACATACATAATTAATATATTTAATCACAACTAAAATACGAGGAGGATAAGCACATAGCAACTTTTAACAACAAACCTTCATACCCGAAAACAACCAAGCCGGGACCGCCCAAAAAGGCGCCAAATCGGGGTCCGAGGGTTCCTTTCAAAAAGAAAGAGGACGAACATCGGATTAATGATAAGATCAAGGCACCTTTAATTCGTCTTACGGGCGAAAATATCGAATCCAGGGTATGCTCTGTAGAAGAAGGATTGGCATTGGCATTGCAAATGGAATTGGATTTGGTAGAGATTGCGCCTACCGCCGAGCCACCTGTTTGTAAAATTGTTGACTATCAAAAATTCTTATACGAAAAGAAGAAAAAAGAAAAAGAAATAAAGGCTAAAACCGCCAAAGCGGTCTTGAAAGAGATTCGTTTTGGACCCCATACCGATGAACATGACTTTAACTTCAAAGTGAAGCATGCCATGAAATTCTTGGAAGATGGAGCAAAAGTGAAAGCCTATGTGCATTTTAAAGGCCGATCGATTGCCTACAAAGAACAAGGAGAAATCATCCTTTTGAAATTCGCACAAGAACTACAAGATTATGGAAGGGTGGAATTGCTTCCCAAACTAGAAGGAAACAGAATGTTTCTGCACCTTGCCCCTCTACCAAAAAAGAAAAAATAGACCCTTAATAAAATAGAACAATGCCAAAAATGAAAACAAATTCCAGTGCAAAGAAGCGTTTTTCTTTCACCGGAAGTGGAAAAATTAAAAGAAAGCATGCTTTTAAAAACCACATCTTGACCAAAAAGTCTACCAAAAGAAAGAGAAATCTTACCGGAACGACTGTAGTGGATGTAACAGATGTAGGCCGCATTAAACGCATGCTTTGCGTAGGAAAATAATTAGGTAACTGAATTTAAACCAGGCCATCAGCATATAAGTTTGCGTGTAAAAACGCAACGCTGCCGCCAAAAAACAATTAAAAAATGCCAAGGTCCGTAAACTCCGTAGCTTCCAGGAGAAGAAGAAAGAAGCTGTTAGAAAAATCTAAAGGATACTGGGGTTCCAGGGGTAACGTCTTAACCGTTGCCAAGCATGCCATCGACAAAGGTCTGGGCTATGCTTATCGTGATAGAAAAACCAAAAAACGTCATTTCAGGTCGCTGTGGATTCAAAGAATCAACGCTGCTGCCAGAGAAAGCGGAATGTCCTATTCCGAACTGATGGGTAAAATCAACAAAAGCGAAGTGGGCTTGAACCGCAAGGTATTAGCCGATTTAGCGATGAACAACCCTGAAGCCTTCAAGGCAGTATTAAGCGCTATCCAATAATTACATAGCTCAACATACATGAAAAGGGGGAATAATATTCCCCCTTTTTTTATCCCTTTTATTTAAGCCCAGCTGCTCTTTTTTGAAAATAGAATATTTTTAAAATGTTTTATTTATTGCAAAATATTTTTAATTTGCACCCTTTATGTACAATGTGTAAAAAATACACCATGTATATTTCTCATTTGAAAACATGAATTTTAAACCTATTAATCATGGCAAAGAAAAAACAATCCGGTGAATTTCAGCAAATGGCTGTTGCCACAGATGGTGTCATATTGACATATGATGAAAAACAAATTAAGGTACTCTTAATTAAAAGACGCAACGCACCATTTAAAGGTGAATGGGCTTTGCCCGGAGGCTTTGTTGGCAACAAAGAAACTGCGGAGGAATGTGCTCAAAGAGAAATCTGTGAGGAAACAGGACTTAAAAAACTTACCCTTGAACAACTATGCACCATCAGCGACCCCAAGAGAGATCCAAGAGGTCGTGTATTATCAATCGTGTTTATGGGTTTTTTCAGATCGGGAAAAACAGGACCGGTTGCTGGTGACGATGCTACTGAAGTAGAGTGGTTTTCAATTCACAAACTTCCTAAAATGGCCTTCGATCATTCCAAAATAATTAAAACAGGTATCAAGGGACTTAAAAACTTGTTAAACATAGAAGGCGCAGCATTTGAACTACTTGCTGAAAAATTCACCTTTTCTCAACTGCAAACCATCTATGAAGAAGTCCTAGGTGCTGAACTTGACAAAAGAAATTTCAGAAGAAGGTTTATGAATTCAGGAATAATCATGCCCTTAAATGAAGTAGAGAAAAATGTGCCTTATAAGCCAGGAAGGTATTATAAGCTAGACCGCAGAATGCTAAAGTCTGAACCCGGACTGATGCCGATATTTTAAGGATATACATTGGGGGAGAGAGCAATGCACATGAAAGCGCTCTCTCCGAAAATGTTTACCGCAATATTTTAAAAATTCCAATTCTTCTTTCATTGAAAAAATACACTTTCAAAACACAAAGAAGATAAAAGGTTATGGATAATACTCCTGAATTTAATTCTCCATACAAGAGCCTAGACGTATTTTCTTACCACATCTCTGCTTCGCAAACCTTAACAGCCTAAACTTATAATTGCCAAACATACCTATAGATATGATGCAGTGGGAAAAGTTACTTACTAGAAAAAGAATTGGCGATCCCTCCGATTTTCAAAATGAAACAGGCCCCCTAAGAAGTGATTTCGAAAGAGACTTTGACAGGGTGGTATTTTCTTCTGCTTTCAGGCGATTGCAAGACAAAACACAGGTGATCCCTTTACCCAAAAACGACTTTGTACATAGCAGGCTAACCCATAGCTTGGAAGTTTCATGCGTGGGAAGATCATTGGGAAAGATGTGCGGTCAGGCGATCATTGAAAAACATCCGGAGCTACAGCATACGCTAGGCTTTGCGGCTTCAGATTTTGGTGCTATCGTTGCGGCAGCATGCCTTGCTCACGACATCGGCAATCCGCCCTTCGGCCATTCAGGAGAAAAAGCCATTGGAGAATATTTTGAATTTGGTGAGGGAATGCGTTTTCAGGAAATGATCCATGATGACAAAAAATGGAATGACTTGATTCGATTTGAAGGCAATGCCAACGGCTTTAAAACATTGACAAATACCAATACCGGATTGATTGGTGGATCGCGCCTTACCTATGCCACCCTAGGTGCTTTTACCAAATACCCCAAGGAATCCCTTCCCCTATTCAACGACAAAAGGGTACATGAAAAAAAATTCGGCTTTTTTCAATCCGAGAAAGAAATCTTTCATGCCATGGCCATTGAATTAGGGCTTACCGACTTCAGAAACAACCAGCACTTGAATTGGTCAAGACATCCCCTGGCTTTTTTGGTAGAAGCCGCTGATGATATTTGTTATTCTATTATTGATTTTGAAGATGGACTCATCCTCCGGTTAATACCTGTTGATTATGCAGAAAAACTCCTGCTGCCCCTGATAGGCGAGGACTTCGAAAAATGGAGATATGATCAAATAACAGATTTTAGTGAAAGACTGGGATACCTGCGAGCCAAAACCATCAATAAAATTATACAGGACTGCTTTCATGTGTTCATGCAAAATGAAGAGTCTATTCTGCAAGGCACCTTCAATGAATCGCTATTGAAAAGAGGACAATATTATGCGCAAGTAGAGGAAATCAAGAAAATAACCCTTGAAAATGTATATCGATCACGAAAAGTACTCGAAATTGAGGCCGCAGGATTTGAAGTGTTGGGCGGGCTTCTCGAATTATTTATTACAGCAACGGAAGACCATTTGTATCAAAAAAAACGTTTCCGTAGTGAGAACATATATGAATTAATACCTGCAAGATTCCTGGGCCCTCATAGAAAACCAGATGCGGATGCCTATACCCGAATCTTGAAAATATGTGAATTTGTTGCGGGAATGACGGACTCCTATGCCATATCAATCTATAGAAAACTGCGAGGCATTGAACTTCCAAATGATTGATACTGCATGTATTGAGATTACTGAATTTCTAAAAACCTTCATTCGCTCAAATTTAAATGCGATGAAAATAAATTTAACCTAAAAAACCCAGTAGAATGATGAAAAAATTATGGATATTTTCTATTTTATTTTTGTTCTTCATAAAAAATTTTAATGCCCAAACCGCCAATACCAAAGCATCAGAAGACGGAAGTTTGGTAAATTGGATGAGCTTTAAAGAAGCTTTTGAAAAAAATAAAAAAACACCTAAACCTTTCCTGATAGACATCTATACAGACTGGTGCGGATGGTGTAAGCATATGATGAAAACCACTTATGCTGTTCCCGAACTCGCAAGTTATATCAATGCCAATTTTTATGCGGTGAAATTCGATGCGGAAACACATGATACCATTGAATATTTGGGAGAAAAGTTTATCAACCAAAGCAGTGAAAAAAAATCTACTCATCAGTTGGCATATAAATTATTGGGTAATAACATTTCCTATCCATCTACCATTTTCATGAATAACAATTTTCAATACTCCCTACTATCCGCAGGATATATGGAAGTAAACAAGATAGAACCCTTGCTTGTTTTTACCTTGGAAAATGTTTTCAGAACGACACAATATGAAAAGTTCAAAGAAAATTATGAGCTTGCCTTTGTTGACACCAACAAAAAAGTTTTATCCAACAATTTAAAGGTTTATAGCATGAGTCAGGCGCTGGAGCTCTGTAAAAAGGAACCACGAAAAATTCTTGTGGACATTTATACCAACTGGTGTAACTCCTGCAGAATAATGAACAGAACAACATATAGAGATACTGCTGTTGCTGCTTACCTAAACAAAAACTATTATTTTGTAGATTTTAATGCTGAAAATAAAGATGTCATTCAATACGAAGGCCAAACCTTCACTCAGGACCCATCAAAAAGCCCATTTCATCCATTTGCCTCATATGTGTTAAAAGGACGCTTTATACTGCCTTCCCAGGTCATTATCAATGAAGATCAAAAGGTAGCCGATTCCATCCCCTTTTATCTGAGCCCTGAAACCCTCTATCCTATTTTAAAATTCTATGGAGAAGATATTTACAAAACCACTCCATGGGCTGACTATTACAAAAAATATTCAGAGAAGAATAATCAGAAAAAATAAAATTAAATATTTTTTTTCAGCAGAAAAAGCAAATCGCGGCAAGCCTCATAAAAGCATTCCAATTGCTCATCAGTAATGCAATAGGGAGGAATGGCATACACAATATTTCCCAAAGGCCTGCCAATGATTCCCCTGCTTAAAAAATGATTATAAATAAGCTCTCTGTTTTTACTAAAATAGGAGGAACCATCTGTATCGCGCAATTCAACAGCGAGAATGGTACCAAAACTTCGGGCTTCCAAAACATGTATATCGTCTTTTATGTCAAGAACAAATTTTTTGTGCATGCCTGAAATACGATTGATATTTTTGAAAGTATGTTCCTGTTCCATCAAATCTAGGCTTGCCAAAGCAGAGGCGCATCCCATTGGATTGGCAGTAAAGGAGTGACCATGAAAAAACGTTTTGGAGGCCTCTTTTGAATAAAAGGCCTGATATATTTCTTCAGTGCAAGCGGTAATACCCATGGGAAGTGTACCGCCTGTCAATCCCTTTGAAAGGCATACCAAATCAGGCTTGTGAGACATATGGTCGGAAGCAAAAAAACGAGATGTCCTTCCAAATCCGGTCATCACCTCATCAGCAATGCAGAGGATATTCTTTTCTTTACATGCGCCCATCAATTTATCAAGGGCCTCAGGAGCATACATTTTCATTCCGGCAGTGCCCATCACCAGCGGCTCATAAATAAATGCCGCAATTTGATTCTCTATATCTCCATCCAAAACACTTTGCATTTGGGCGTAGGAAATCTCCTCCTGTCCGGCAAAAGGAACCGCAATTTTTTCAACTTCAAAAAGAAAAGAATCAAAAGGCTTTGTAAATGCACTTCTGCCACTAACAGACATGGCACCAAAGGTATCACCATGGTATGCGTGCTCAAAGGCAATAATTTTTTTTCTATATTCTCCTTTATTTTGCCAATATTGAATAGCCATTTTCAAGGCCACTTCAACGGCAGTAGAACCATTATCAGAATAAAATATCTTCGATTGATTTTCAGGAAGGTACTTCAGCAATCTTTCTGCCAAAGAAACAGCAGGCTCATGCGTAAAGCCGGCAAAAATAACATGCTCAAGTGTTAAAGCTTGCTCGAAAACTTTTTGTGCAATATGGGGATGGCTATGACCATGCAAATTTACCCACCACGAAGAAACCACATCGATATAAGCCTTGCCATTGCTATCGTATAGCAAGGCATCTTTTCCCCTAACGATGCAAATGTGATCAGAAACCGTAGCTTGCTGTGTATAGGGGTGCCATACAAATTGTT
Source organism: Bacteroidota bacterium (assembly GCA_947485425.1). Classification (GTDB taxonomy): domain Bacteria; phylum Bacteroidota; class Bacteroidia; order AKYH767-A; family CANKSK01; genus CANKSK01. The sequence goes on from CANKSK010000024.1 coordinate 7,557, forward strand.
TATCCTTTTCTACTATTGTATTCATACCTATTGTTTCATACCGTTTTGAGTAACTTGCTTTCTAATGAAATTATCTAGTCAGACCAACATCTGATTTCTAGCAAGCATCTTTTCTATTTTGAAGAAATTGATCCGCAGCATTTCGAATCCATTTCTTATCAATCAATATCTTTTCTTCCAATTGCAACAAATTAGGTAGGCCACTATATTGCATAATATAGTCCGTGGAAGCATCATTTATGCCATTGAATACAATTCCCAAAATCGGAATATTTCTATTTTTGAGTGCTTCAATGGTTAAAAGACTATGGTTGATAGAACCCAGATAATGACGCACTACGATGATCACTTCAGCCTTAAAAGCTACAATCATGTCAATATTCTGCTGCGTATCATTGATAGGAGAATACACCCCCCCGGCCCCTTCAATAACCAAATCACCGTCTACTACCGGCAACGGCATCTCATCGAGCAGAATTTGTTTATGCTCCAAACGTGCTGCCAAATGGGGCGATACAGGTGTTTCAAGCAAATAGCGCTCAGGAATGATAGAACATTGGGGATTGCTCAACAACTGCTGAACTTGCTGAGCGTCAGTGGGTGGCTGAATACCTGCCTGAACCGGTTTCCAATAATGGGCTCCCAAAGCCTCAACAACAATGGCAGAAACAACTGTCTTTCCAATTCCTGTGCCAATACCTGTAATAAATATTTTTCTACCCATAATATGGGGTAAAAATAAAAAAATCAGAACACGATTGAAAATGCTTTAATAACTTTGTAAAAAAAACCTAGGTTTCTGATTGAATGGCGGAAATAATAAAACATGAATGTGGTATTGCCTTATTGAAGTTCTTTAAACCAAAAGAGTTTTATACTGCTAAATATGGAGATTCTTTTTATGGAATGCATACCATGCAAAAACTCATGCACCACCAAAGGCACAGAGGACAAGATGGGGCAGGAATTGTGTATTCAAGCATACCTTCCAACACATCTCAACGCACTTTTATTCAATTTCGTTCAGCATTGCCCAATGGACTTTCTTTGATTTTCAAAAAACTAGAGTCTTGTATGCAAAAGCAAGGTTCTTCAAATACGGAAAGCTTTCTTGGACATCTGCGTTACGGAACCTATGGAAAGCAAGGCCTTTCGTATTGTCATCCATTTATAAGAAAGGACGTGAAGGATGTAAACACCCTGGCGATTGCAGGAAATTTTAATCTCACAAATATGCAAGAGGTTTTCAACCATCATTTGCATAAAAATCTGTCAAATGCATCAGACACAAGGGGCATCTTAGAAATCATCACACATCACTTGGATTTGGCATTTTTACAAGCAGGAAAAATCGATATAAACAACGTCATGTCTGATGCATGTCAATTGTGGGATGGAGGATATGTCATTTCAGGGATTGTACAAAATGGTCAAGCGTTTGTCGTTCGAGACCCCTCAGCCATTCGACCGGCATATTATGTTATCAATGAAGAGGTTTTTGCAGTAGCATCAGAAAGATATGCCATACATGAAGCTTTGGGTATTGCCTATGAACATATATTAGAAGTTCCAGCAGGGTATATTGTTTCTGTTGATGACAAACAAAACGCAAAAGAAAGTCAACTTTTTAGTAAAACAGAAAAAAAATCATGCTCCTTTGAGCGCATCTATTTTTCACATAAAAAAGATCCACAAATTAAAAGTGAAAGAGAACGCTTGGGCGCCCTTTTATTACCAAAAATTTCAGAAAAAATTTCAATGCATTCAGATGAAAATATTTTTTCATTTGTTCCTCAAACGGCTCAAACAGCCTTTATCGGGCTGATGAACAGAATAGATTTAAACAGAGATAAAAAAAACAGCAAGGCTTTAACGCTTGCCATTTCTGAAAAAAAAACACCGCTCAGATTATTTTTATCAGATGAAAAAAATAGAAACAACC
>CANKSK010000025.1 GCA_947485425.1 Bacteroidota bacterium
AAACGAACAGATAAAAAAGTTGCATCGCCAGGCCCCACGCCAAGCGTTCAGCCCAAAGATGCATCTGGATTTAAAAAAGATACACCGTTTACCAATAGGCCTAAACCCGTTGGAGGGCAAAAAAAGCCACTTCCTTCTAAGGTAGAGCCTACTGAAAAAGAAATTCAGGATCAGATTAAAGCCACGCTGGCTCGTTTGAGCAGTTCAGGCAGCAAATCAAAATCCTCAAAATACAGAAAGCAGAAACGCGAATCTGCTCAGCAAGCGGAAGAACTTGCAGAGCTTGATGTTCAAAAAATCGTCAAAGCAACGGAATTTGTTTCTGCCAATGAATTGGCGCGAATGATGAATGTACCGGTAACAGATATTATTTCAACTTGTATGAGTGTGGGTATATTTGTTTCTATCAATCAGCGCTTAGATGCAGAAACGATTCAGGTCGTTGCAGAAGAGTTTGGATACAAGGTAGAATTCGTTACCGTTGATGTGCAGGAATCCATTGAAGAGGAAGCTGATTCGGAGGAAGACTTGGTTTCTCGCTCTCCTATTGTTACCGTAATGGGTCACGTAGATCATGGAAAGACGTCACTTTTGGATTATGTGCGTAAAGCGAATGTTATTGCAGGAGAGGCTGGAGGGATTACACAGCATATAGGAGCCTATTCAGTAACCTTAGAAAACGGGAAGCACATTACCTTCCTTGACACACCTGGTCACGAAGCCTTCACCGCGATGCGTGCCAGGGGAGCCAAGGTAACCGATGTGGCAATCATTGTAGTAGCGGCTGATGATAGCGTGATGCCTCAAACCAAAGAGGCCATCAATCATGCCTTAGCGGCGAATGTGCCTATCATCTTTGCGATCAACAAAATGGATAAAGCAGGAGCAAATCCTGAAAAAATAAAGGAACAACTAGCAGGCATGAATATCCTGGTAGAAGATTGGGGTGGCAAATACCAAAGTCAAGAAATTTCTGCCAAAAAAGGGATAAACGTAGATTCGTTGCTTGAAAAAGTATTGCTAGAATCAGATTTATTGGATTTGAAAGCCAATCCACTTCGCAGGGCATCGGGTACGGTCATTGAATCTGCATTGGATAAAGGACGTGGGTACGTAACCACCGTATTGGTTCAAAATGGAACCTTACGCGTTGGGGATGTTATTTTAGCCGGATGCCATAGCGGTAGGGTAAAAGCGATGTTCAACGAAAGAGGAGGCCGAGTTACTGAAGCAGGACCGGCAACACCTGTATTGTTGTTAGGTATGAGCGGAGCACCACAAGCTGGAGATGTTTTCAATAGTCTAGAAGATGAAAGAGAAGCCCGTGAAATTGCAAACAAAAGAATGCAATTACAAAGGGAACAAGGTATACGTACACAGAAACACATTACCCTTGATGAGATTGGTCGCCGTTTGGCTGTTGGCAACTTCAAGGAGCTCAATATCATTGTAAAAGGTGATGTGGATGGATCAGTAGAAGCATTGGCGGATTCCTTGCTTAAATTATCTGTTTCTGAAATTCAAATCAATGTTATACACAAGTCGGTAGGTCAGATTTCCGAATCTGATGTATTACTTGCTTCGGCATCGAATGCGATTATTGTGGGCTTCCAGGTAAGGCCTTCTCCAAATGCCCGCAAGCTGGCAGAGGTAGAACAAATTGATATCCGCTTGTATTCTATCATCTACGATGCGATAGATGAAATCAAAGCGGCTATGGAAGGTATGTTGGCCCCTGAAATGGAAGAAAAGATCATGTCGAACGTTGAAGTTCGCGAGGTTTATAAAATACCGAAGGCGGGCACAATTGCAGGCTGTATGGTATTAGACGGTAAAATTCAAAGAGGCAGTAGTGCAAGATTGGTAAGAGAAGGTATAGTTGTATATACCGGAGAGATATCCTCATTGAAACGCTTTAAGGATGATGTGAAAGAAGTAGCTACTGGCTATGAGTGCGGTATTACGCTGCACAACTATAACGACATCAAAGAAGGCGATATTATTGAAGCTTATGAGATGATTCCAATCAAGCGTACACTTTAAAAGAAAAATCATCATCACATGTAAAAATGGCCGGTAATTCCGGCCATTTTTATTTTCAGAAAAAACGATTTATTCAAAAACATTTTTAAAAATAATGGTATTATTGTATCATCATTTATTCCTAAAACGAATCGAATATGAGAACCTACCATAAACCCATTCTGCTTCTTTTTTTCTTTGCTTTTTTCTATAGTCGGCAAGAAGGTTTTTCACAAGACCATAGATTTATCCTCCAACAATATCTGGAAAGTATTCGTGTGGAAAAAGGTCTTTCAAAATCAGATATTTCGGACTGGAAAATCACCAACACCTATACTGACAAGAATGCGCTAACCTATTCCTATTTGCATCAGTGCATAGGTGGTATTCGTATATTCAATGCAGTAAGCCCGTGTGTGATAAAAAACAATCAAGTCACCTATTATGCAAATCGGTTTTATCCCATCAAAGACTATCCTATAGATGCAAATAAAGCTAAAATATCAGAAACAGATGCGTTGCAAGCTGCACTTGAACATCTGCAGCTAAAAACGAAAAAAAACACCCAAATTATAAGCACTTCTGAGAAGGAACATCTGTATATTTTCCATAATGATGAATTGTCAAAAAAAGATATTCGCATTGAATTGATTTACTTACCGAACAATCGTTCCATGAGATTATGCTATGATGTAAGCATTTCACCATTGCATTCTTCTGATTGGTGGAATATCAGAATCGATGCGCAAAATGGACAATACATTGAAAAAAACAATTGGACTCTACATTGTTCTTTTGAAAATAAACAATTGCAATCTGTAGCGAAGGAAAAAGCGCATACCACATTTTTTCCATCGCCCCCCTCCCCTTTGGGGCTAGCAAATTACAGGGTTTTCCAATTGCCTGTTGAATCACCTGCGTATGGCAACAGATCCCTCATTACAGACCCACAAGAGCCAATGGCCTCACCATATGGCTGGCATGATACCAATGGATCCCAAGGAGCAGAATATACCATTACGAGAGGAAACAATGTATATGCCTATGAAGACAGGTCTGACGCCAATAGTCCTGGATATTCACCCGATGGTGGAGGAAGTCTCAATTTTGATTTCCCGATGGATTTAAGCAAGCAACCCCTGCAAAACCAAGATGCAGTCATTACCAATTTGTTTTATGTAAACAATATGATGCATGATATCTTATATCAGTATGGATTTACGGAAGCGGCAGGTAATTTTCAACAAAACAATTATGGCAAAGGAGGCAGCGACCAAGATCACGTTTATGCAGAAGCACAGGATGGTGGTGGAAAAGACAATGCTAATTTTTCAGCACCTGCAGATGGGCAAAGTGGTGTGATGCAGATGTATCTTTGGTCTTCAGCAGGCGCCTATACATCACACTTTACGGTGAATTCTCCTTCCGTCATTGCGGGGAATTATTTTTCTGAAGAGGCAGGATTTGGCCCTTCATTATCCAATCCATTAACAAGCGACATTGTATTGGTGAATGATGGCGTAGGAACAACGTCCGATGGCTGCACAAGTTTGCAAAATGCCGCTGCGATTACTGGCAAAATTGCATTGATAGACAGAGGCTCCTGCACATTTACGGATAAAGTACTTATGGCACAATCGGCAGGTGCTTTGGCCGTAGTCATCGTTAACAATGTTCCGGGAAATCCTTTTACCATGAGCGGATCAACCAATCCAAATATTCCAGCCTATATGATTTCGATGAATTTGGGTACCTCTATTAAAAACGAGCTCAATGCAGGCAATAGTGTCAATGTGACACTTGGGGGGTATGTATTCCCGCCAAGTGTTGATTTGGATGGATCCTTAGATAATGGCATTGTGGCGCATGAATATGGGCATGGACTTTCCATCCGGTTGAGTGGAGGAGCAAGCAATTCCAATTGTCTTCAAAATGCAGAGCAAGCAGGCGAAGGATGGAGTGATTGGCTTGCTCTTATGACTACCATGAAAAATGGAGACAAAGGAACAGATGCGAGAGGAATTGGCAATTATGCCATATCACAATTACCTACAGATGGGGGTATACGAAGGTATCCCTATTCAACAGACAAAAATATAAATCCAGGAAATTACGCCACACTAGCAAGCAGCGGAGAGGTTCATGATATTGGTGAAATATGGTGCAGTGCTTTATGGGACCTTACTTGGAAACTTGTTTCATTAGAAGGATTTGACGCAGATCTTTACCAAGGAAAAGGCGGAAACAACACTGCGCTTTCACTCGTTATTCAGGGTCTCAAACTGCAGCCCTGTGACCCTGGATTTTTAGACTCCAGAGATGCCATCCTGGCAGCTGATAATTTGCTATTCAACGGAAAATACAAATGTCTCATTTGGGAAGCTTTTGCAGGAAGAGGCATGGGAGCAAGTGCAAGCCAAGGAAGTCCCTATTCAACAGGAGATGAAATGGCTGCGTATGATTTACCACCTGCGTGTATTGCGCCGCCATCCGCACCTAAAGCCATGTTTCATGCTGATGCCCTTAGTAAATGTACAAATACATTTCAATTTTATGACCAATCAACAAGCACACAGCTAAACTGGAGTTGGGACTTTGGAGATAGCACCTATTCAAACCTTCAGAATCCTTCGCATACCTATCTTCATGCAGGTACTTACCAAGTGGTTCTCAAGGTAAACAATTCACTTGGAACAGATGATGACACCTTACAGATTACCTATGCCCCCATTACGGCACCCATAGTACAAGGCAATACGATGGTTTGCGCAGGAGACTCTACCCTCCTTACAGTTGTTCCATCGGCAGGAAATACAGTAGAATGGATGATGAATGGAATTATCATTTCTAAGAATACAAGTATCGTTACACCGCCACTGCAAAACAACACAAACATCCTTGTTCATGAAGTTGAAAATTATGTATTGGGAAAAGCAGGGCCTGCAGATCCCAATTTTGGAACAGGCGGATTTCACTATACCGGATTCGAAGGAAAAGAATATTTCACAACCTTTGTTCCGCTCAAAATAAAGTCTGCATGGCTAAAAGCAAATGGTGACGGCATTCGCACCATCAATCTCTATGATGCCAATGAACAGCTGATACAAGCCAACAGTATATTTATTCCAAATGACTCCAGCAGGATCATGCTGAATATTGATATCCCTCAACCGGGAAATTATTCACTTGGCGTATCTGCCTATTCTAATTTATATCGAAACAATGCATCAGCACAATACCCGTATATGCTATCGAATATTTTAAGCATTACGGGGTCTAATGCCACAGGAGCGCCGCAAGATTTTTATTACTACCTATATGACTGGTTGGTAGAGGAAGACCATTGCATTGGCGACACCACGAAAATTCAAATACAAGTCATAAACAATCCTTTGGCACAATTCAATTATTCTGCCATTGGAAACACCATCTATTTTTCAGATCTATCGATGGGAAACCCCCAAAGTTGGTTATGGCATTTTGGAGATGGAGATTCCTCAACGCTGCAAAATCCTATTCATACGTATCAACAAAACGGATCATTTATTGTCACATTAAGCACAAACAATGCCAATTGCCAAGCAGTGACACAGCAAAAAATTGACATCTTAAATGTTGGCATTGATAACAAAAACACAGATGTATTCCCCCAAATATATCCTAGTGTCAGCAGTCAGCAAACCTGTATTTATTTTGAAAAACAGATGACAGAAAAAATTCAATATAGGATCCTATCCAATGATGGAAGAACAGTGTATTCATCCGGTACTGAAACACCTGTTGAAAAAATACCGATAGACATCAGCAATTTATCAAATGGTATTTATTTTGTTCAAATCAAAACGACATCTGCTCTTTATCAATGTAAATTTGCCGTCATGAAATAAAAAATACGGTTTTCGAAAAAAACTATTTATCAAGCGGCATTATTTTCCAAAACCGCTGCAATCAAATCAGAAATGTCAATTTGGTTGCTTTCATGCATGACAGAATTTGTTGTAACTACCTTTTGAACGCCACTATGCATTAAATCAGCATATGCCTTTTCAGCAAAAATAGCATGAACACCGATACAGACGGCAGGTTTCATTCCATCTTGCTTCAGGTACTTAATTGTTTCCATCATGGTATGCGCTGTAGAAATAATATCATCAATTAATACGGGTGTATGATGCATATATTTTTCTGCATGCACTTTGGAAATATCTACCTCATGGTCTCCATATCTTATTTTATTAAGCAACAGATAAGGAACGCCAGCCTTTTGGGCTACTTGCGAAAGCCATTGTTCACTTTCGCTATCAGGACCAATTAAAATAGCATTTGATACATGGGCTTGAATCCAATTTGAAATAAGTGAGGAAGCATGCAAGACCAAAGAGGGAATTGAATATATTTTATCCAAAGCTGAAAGCCTGTGCAAATGAGGATCTAGAGTTATGAGTTGATCACAAAATGAGGATATGAGTATTGCAAAATAAGTGGACGTTATGGCTTCTCCGGGATTAAAAAGTTTATCCTGCCTCATATATGCTAAATATGGAGCAATGAGGCAAACAGAACTGGCTTTTAAATCTTTTGCCAATTTGCAGAGAAAAAATAGGGTAAGGATTTTTTCATCCGGATGTTGAAGTGTGCAGACGATATAAACTTTTTTATTTTCAATAGGACTTATAATCCTAACATAAGTTTCACCATCCGGAAAATGATGCAAGATAAAATCACCTTTTTCAAATTGTGTTTTTTGAATTATTTTCTCCGTCAACAATTCATTTCCTGGCAAGGCAAAAACGATAGATTTCATGATTTAATATCAATGAGTTGAGTCAAACTATTCAAGTAGTCAATTGCATATGCCAATTCACCATTTGATTCGGCATAAATGGTAAAAAGCACATCACCTTTGACTACCCTTTTTCCCAAAGGAGCTTCAAATAAAATCCCTGCAGATGAAGAGCGAGGAGCCCCGGCAAGCTTTGCAATCTTCGCAAGTTGTCGGTTATCAATGGCCTTTACCACACCTGCACATTGAGCAAGCACCTTGTATTTATACTTAGCCCATCTAGGACTTTTGAATTCACCTTGAGCCTGACAGATGGATTTAAATTTTCTGAAGGCATCACCATTTTCCAAAATCTGGGTAGCGGCATCAATCTCTGTTCCGGGCGGAAATGATCCTGATATCCTCAACAAGGTGGCGGCAATAGCAATGGATCTATTTTTTAAATCCAAGGGTGCACCTACTTCATTTCTAAGAACAGCGAGCACATCCATGGCTTCTAAAGAAGGGCCAATACCTCTTCCAACAGGCTGTGATCCATCGGTGATCATGATTTCAACATGAATTCCCAATTCTTTTCCCACGGTCTGAAAATAATATTGAAGCTTCAATGCTTCTTCGTGACTGCGAACTTTTGCAGTTTGGCCTACCGGAATATCTATCACCACATGTGTAGAACCTACAGCCATTTTTTTGGATAAAACAGAAGCCACCATTTGCCCTTCACTATCGATGTCTAGTGCCTTTTCAATAGCGATTAGCAAATCATCAGCAGGGCTTAGTTTTACTGCACCCCCCCAAACAAAACAACCCTTTTCTTTTTTCACGACGGCCATGATTTCTTCCACTGATAAATCCACACAGGTAAGTGCTTGCATGGTATCGGCTGTTCCGGCAGGAGAAGTAATCGACCTAGAAGATGTTTTCGGAATCAATAGACCAGCAGAAGCAATGATGCTTACTACAATGGGAGTGGTTCTATTCCCTGGAAGACCACCGACACAATGTTTATCCAAAACCATGATATCCTTATCCCATGATATTTTTTTTCCTGAAGAAATCATGGCACGCGTTAAGCTGACCATTTCAGCTACGGACAAACTATTGCCGGCACAAGCAGTTACAAAAGCAGCGATTTCAATACTTGAATAATGACCGGCCACAATATCTCTGATGATATGTTCAAAAGCATTTTCATCGATTTCTTGATTGTATATTTTGGCTCTAACGCTTCTTAAAGATTGAATAGATTGCAGGTGAGAAATCGTTATCAAATCTCCATCCCTTGCATCCAGACGCTTCATGGCTTCTTTGGATAATCCAGCTTCACCTGAACTTAACAAATCGGAAGTCACGACATTTAAAGTAGCCACAATCGATTTTCCATTGTTCTGCAGCAACATTCTCGTTAAAGCAGTGAAACCTTCAGACTTGCATACATGGCTGTCAGATCGAATAAAAATGATATTTTCTCGATAGGTATCAATTCCTAAATCCTTAATTCTTAATCGATGGGAATGCGAAAAAATCTTATCAGACATTTGATACGCTTGCTTTATTCAAATATACATCATTTTTAACCCTTGAAAGAGGATTCTCCAAAATATATATACAAAAGTAGCACTGAAAAAAGCAGAAGCATGATGAATGTATATTTCATGCACGTGATTAATATCATTGGATTTAGCTTATACATTTCTGATTTTGTAGAGATATAAAAACAATGTTTAATTACGATTCCATGAATTCCGAAAACAACTCTGAATTTATCGTCTTTTTTGATGAGATTCACTTGACAGATATTACCAAAGTAGGGGGCAAGAACGCTTCTCTTGGAGAATTATACCATATGGTATCACAAAAGGAAATCCACATCCCTTTTGGCTTTGCGATCAATTCAAATGCCTATTGGCACTTTTTAGATGAAAACCATTTAAAACAACCCTTGATTGAAGCGCTGAAAAAATTAGATACCGAACATTTTACAAATTTGAAAGAAGTAGGGTTGGAAATTCGCAATCTAATCGGACAGGGAAAAATCCCAAAAGATTTATCGGATGCGATTATTCAAGGCTATCAGAAGTTATGTAATCTGTATGGACCGATGACAGACGTGGCAGCGAGGAGCAGTGCAACGGCAGAAGACTTGCCATCTGCCAGTTTTGCAGGACAGCATGAGTCCTTTCTGAACATTCGGGGCGAAAAATCTGTATTGACATTTGTTCAAAAATGCTATGCTTCGCTTTTCACAGATAGGGCTATCAAATATCGTGAAGACAATGGCTTTAAGCATATGAACATAGCCTTATCTGTAGGTATTCAAAAAATGGTGCGAGCGGATAAAGCCTCATCAGGCATTATATTTACCATGGAACCGGAAACTGGATTTAAAGATATTGTTCATATTTCCGGTTGTTGGGGGCTAGGGGAAAATATTGTTCAGGGCAGCATCACGCCGGATGAATTTTATGTATTTAAACCCACCTTTAAAGCGGGCAAAAACGGGATCATTTCAAAAAAATTGGGATCAAAAGAAAAAACGATGATCTATTCCCAAGATGAAGATATTATGGGCGCAAAAAATATTTGCAATATCGAAACGCCTCTTGAAAAAC
>CANKSK010000026.1 GCA_947485425.1 Bacteroidota bacterium
AAATATTCTCATGCCTTTCCTGGGTATTCTGATGCAGGGCATCAATTTCCAATCCTTTTCGGTCAAAGTCGGAGAGGCCGAAATAAAATATGGGATGTTTATTGGGGCCATCATTGATTTTTTAATCATTGCAGCGGTATTGTTTTTGGTCATTAAAGGCATCAATAAAATCAATAAAACCAAAGTTGAAGCCCCTCCGGCTGAGGCACCATCTGTGAGTAGGGAAGAGGCTTTACTTGCAGAAATCCGTGATTTACTGAAAAACAAATAAATTTTCTCTTTCATTGCGTTTGTTTTGATAGCAGTAAATTTTGCACCTATGAATCCATTTCCTTGGGATGGCTTGTATCTTTGACCTTTAAATGGGTGTAAAACTATTTTCATGAAGGCCATGCGATTTCTTTTTTTTCTTGGATGCATCCTCATCATCCATCAGCATGCATATGCACAGAGCATTCGTTGCGGCTCGAGTCAATGGATTGAGCTTGCGGAGAAAAAATATCCCGGCTATACGGATGCGTGGAAAAATGTAACGGCAGCGTTTCAGAAAAATGAGAATGCCAAAATGACACTGCCCATGTGCACCATTCAAGTGGTTGTTCACCATTTGTTTCATGCGGCGCAAGACAGCATCAGCGATTCTTTGATATTCCGACAAATGGATATCTTGAATCAATGTTTTAACCATCAAAATGCCGATACGATGCATTTACGACCTGTTTTTGGCCCCATCACTGGAAAAGGTGCGGGAATCTATTTCCAATTGGCTAAAAAAACACCTTTAGGGGTCATTACAAATGGTATAGAGCGTTTACATACCCCTATTGATGGTTTTGGTGATTCGCTTCTCGGATTTCCTGAAAAGGTTAAAAATGCCCAAAATGGAGGTTTGGATCCCTGGGATACGCAAAAATTTATGAATATATGGGTTTGTGATACCAAAATACCCGGTGGCGATTTGCTTTTTGAAGGGTATGCAACCCCTCCACCCAACCTGCCCAATTGGCCATCGGGCTTTCCGGGGCCTGAATTTACCGATGGAATCGTCATCCAAAATGAGTTTTTTGGTGACCGAAATCCCTTGTCACAACAAGCAGATTCAGGGCGCGGTAAAGTACTCGTGCATGAAACCGGGCATTACCTAGGTTTAAGGCATATTTGGGGCGATGATTATCAATGCCAAGGTGACGATGGGATCGGGGATACCCCGGCAGCCGATGGACCCTCCAATATGGATTGTGATTTGCTGAAAAATTCCTGTTTGGATTCCATACTGAATATCGATTTTCCGGATATGGTTGAAAATTATATGGATTACAGTCATGAAGACTGTCAAAATACTTTTACCAATGGGCAGGCAATATTTATCAGGTGGGTAGCAGATCAGTATCGGACCGGCCTATGCCAAGCGGGAAATAGTTTGGTCGCTACTTTGGAAAATGTCCCTCAAATCAAGGTTTTTCCCAATCCGGCCCAAAATATACTTTTTTTGGAATCTATTCAAGGAGGGTATACCTGTACCCTATACAATACCATGGGGCAGCTGATTAAAACGGAAAAGATACATGATTCCATGCATGCGATAGATATCAGTGGGTTTGAAAATGGATTGTATTTTCTTTTCATTCAAACCCAAACAGATATTCAAATGGTCAAATGGGTTAAAGCAAATTAAGATGTGTAGTTATAACACATTATAAATATTTTATCGTGTCAAAAATACACAGACATTTTATCATGCATAAACCTTTTGGATATCTATGCCAATTTGTGTGTGAATTAAAGAAAAAAAAACTCATCAAAGAGTTGTATGAATTCCCTCCCGGAACCATGGCAATAGGTCGATTAGATGAAGATAGTGAAGGTTTGCTTTTTTTAACAACGGATGGAAAAGTCAGCGAAGAAATCAGAAGCAAAAACATTGAAAAAGAATATTATGCGCAGCTTGACGGCCTGATTACAGATGATGCCATAGCGGCTTTGCAAGCGGGTGTTGAAATAGGCATCCGGGATGTGAAGTATATGACAAAGCCTTGCTCGGTATATCGATTGGATGAAAGTCCTGATTTTGCCCCTAGAACCAAGAAAATACGCGATGATAGGCATGGTCCTACCTCCTGGATTTCGATAACCATTACAGAAGGAAAATTTCGACAAATCCGAAAAATGACTGCCGCCTCGGGATTTCCTACTTTGCGACTATGCAGGGTGCGTATTGGAAAGATTACCATTGGACAGTTAAAACCCGCAGAAGTATTGGAGGTGGATCAATTTTTTAACCCATTCAAATAGAAAACGTTTGGATTACTTTACAAGCGTTACATGCCCAACAAAGGTATGCTCCTTATCAAAAATATCCTTTATTTTTATCAGATACAGATATACATCCATCTGCGCCAAATCAACACCACCATTGGCATGTCCATCCCATCTTTTTTCTATTTGGTCACTTAAAAATATCATATTTCCCCATCGGTCAAAAATATGCAATTCATAGGTTTTTATTCCTATTCCGTTGCCTCCAAAGTCATCGTTGATACCATCATTATCGGGTGTAAAGGCATTGGGAACATAAAAGGTAAAATCCCCTTCTACCACCACTGTTTTGCAGAAAATGTCGATGCAATGAAATGCAGAAGAAACTTTCAGACAAACCTTGTATGTGCCTGCCTCAGCATAGGAATGCTTGGGGTCTTTTTCAGCGGAAAATATGCCATCACCAAAATCCCATTGGTAGGATATTTCATTTTTTGCTTGTTCGAAAAAATTGAATTCAGATTTTAAAATTTTTACCGTATCCCTATCCGAATAAAACATCGAAATAGGAGGTTGATATACGGAAATATAGGCATGTTTTTTTAAGGTATCAATGCACCCATCTGTTGACGTTACAATTAAATTCACATCATAAATTCCGGGCTCCTGATAGGTATGTTCCGGGTTCACAGATACTGAAACATTGTCAGAGGATTTGTAATCGCCAAAATTCCAATACCACGAGCTGAGTCCTGAGGGCAAAGGAATTTGACTTAAATCTGTAAACGAAACTTCATGCGGTGAACAACCTTTTAAAGTATCCCCACTAAATTGTATGCTGGGTAAAGGAAGGATTTTTACCACCACTGAATCACTGTCTGATGGGGTACCACATCCATCTGTAACCGTAACCGTATAGGTGGTTGTGACATTGGGATTGACAACAATATTCGCTGAACTTCCACCAAGGCTTGGTTTCCATTGGTAAAAATAATTTCCATCTCCTCCTTTTGCTTGCGCTTGCAAAAGGACACTTTCTTTTCTGCATATCGGGTTAACGGGTGTGGTCTGCACATCTAATGGTGGTCTTACATGAATATCTACCGAATAGGGTTCTGAAATGCACATATGATTGTCTATGGCAACAACAGAGTAGGTGTTGGTGAGAACAGGATGTACCTGTATCGCACTGCCTGTTTGTCCGTTATTCCATAAATAGGTATAGGCAGGATTTCCGCCATGGGCTGAGGCAATGATATTGACGGATTGCCCAATGCAAAGGGTATCCACTCCAATGGCTATTACCTCCACTGAATCAGGTTCAGTAATGCTTATCGTGCTACTATCGGTACATCCATTTTGATCTGTTAAAATTAGGGTATAGATGCCGGCAATTAAGCTTTTTGCGGTGTCTGTATTTTGGATAGGACTGGTATTCCAATGGTATTGGTATGTAGGCGTGCCACCTGTGGCAGCGCCATATATTTCACCATCATTTCCACTTTTGCAGCTTACATCTTTGGTTCCACTGATGAGGGTATGTAGTTTGGCAGGTTCATAGATTTGAATCCACAGGGTATCTATGCATGCTTTTGAGTCGGTAATCGTAACTCCATAAACGCCTGCTTTTAATCCCTGAATGCTACTTATACTCTCTCCGTTTGACCATAAATACTTGTAAGGACCTATTCCTCCACTTTGTGAAAGGCTTATTTTCCCATCTTGAGAGCCATAGCAACTGACATCTTTTTTGGATTGAATATTGGCCACTAGCAAGCTGGGTTCGGTAATATTTACGAGCATATTTGCCTGACAGTTTTTCGAGTCGGTTACCGTGACATGATAGGTACCGGCCATAAGCTGAACCGCTGCAGAATCAATTTGATTGGGCTGCGTATCCCAAAGATAAGAATAGCCCGGAATGCCTCCGCTTGCAGATACGACAGCAGTTCCATCTTTTCCACCATGACAGCTTACTGCAGCAGTTTGTGTCAGAATGACACTGAGTGGTGAGGGGCCTGATATGAGCACACTACTTTGTGTGGTACAGGATAAAGAATCCTGAATAATTACCGTATAGCTTCCCGGTAATAGTGAATGCGCCGTTACATCCGTTTGCACTGGATTTGTATTCCAAAGGTATGTATAGGGTGCCGTTCCTCCAGTAGCGGTAACCGTTGCACTTCCATTTCCTGCACTAAAACAACTCACATCGGTGCTGCTGGGTATACTTGCTTGTAGCAAAGGTGGTTCGGAAATCTGCACACCAATTGAATCCTTGCATCCTGATTTATCGGTTACCGTCAGTGTATAATTCCCTGCCAAAAGTCCCGAAATTTGAGAAAGGATTTGTTGCGGATTGGTATTCCATACATATGCATAGGGTGCGGTGCCTCCAGTATTTTGGATGGCAATCATTCCATCATGACCACCAAAACAGCTCACATTTTTCAATTGGGATATTTGCGTGCTTAAAAGATTGGGCTCCATTACTACCGCAATCGTTTGTGCGATGCAATGGTTTGAATCCATTGCAAGAACTTGATAGGTGCCTGCTTTGAGCCCTGTTGCTTGCTTTCCGGTTTGTATGGGTATGGTATTCCAAGCATACGTATAGGGAGGGATCCCTCCACTTCCTATTGATGCGGCTGATCCATTATTTCCTCCATAACAACTTACGGGAATCAAACTGCTAATATTCAATGTGAATAGAGTGGGTTCGGTAATGCTTACATTTGAAATGCTTTTACAGCCATGTGCATCAGTAATGCTTACAGAGTAATTACCTGCCACAAGCTGATTTGCATTTGCTGTATTTTGTGCCGGTGAACTGCTCCATAGATAGGTATAGGGAAGGCTTCCACCACTTGCAAGCACTGAAGCGGCTCCGTCATTGCCATTTTTACAGCTGACGGGTTTATTTCCAGAGATATTAGAAAGGAGCGGGGGAGGTTCCGTAATCTGGATGGTATCATAGGCCATACAATGATTCAAATCGGTTAATTGCAGCGTATAGGTATTTGCTGAAAGGGAAGTGCTTTTTATGCCGGTTTGCACCGGAATGCTACTCCAAGAATAGGTATAAGGCACACTGCCACCGCTGGCAAGGGCTGTCGCAGTGCCATCATTTCCGCCAAAGCAGGATACATTTGTTTGTGAATGGGTGACTGAAAGAAGTGCGGGTTCAGTAATGTTGAAAGTATTCGAATTTTTACATCCTTTGCTATCTGTGACGGTAACCGAATAGGCTCCGGGTGCCAATCCTTTGATTTGTGATGAGGTTTGATTGCCAATATTCCAAACATACGAATAAGGCGGAGTGCCTCCGGATGGATTTGCGATGATTGAACCATCATTTTTTCCTTTACAACTAACTGGTGTCGATAGGCTTGATATAGATATTTTACTTGGTTCAGGAACCAAAATGGCATTGACTGTTTTGCATAGATTGGAATCCGTTACGGTAACAATATAGGTGATACCTTGCAGGGATATGGCTGTTGAAGTGGTTTGAATAGGGGAGGTATTCCATGAATAAGAATAGGGGGGAACACCCCCACCAACAAGCACTGTGGCCGTTCCATCACTACCAGCATTGCAACTGATACTGCTTGCTGATATGCTGCTAAATAGGGCCGGAGGTTCTGTAAGGGTAACTTGTGCAGTCGTTTTACAAAGTTTAGAATCTGTAACGGTTACAGTGTAGCTTCCTGCTGAAAATCCTGTGGCATTTGCCGAAGTTTTGGGAGGCACTGAATTCCAAGAATAGGTATATGGTGCAGTTCCTCCATTGGCAAGTACAGAGGCCGTTCCATTTTTACCTCCATTGCAAGCAAGGGATTGAAATGCGGATATGGATGCCTGCAAAGGACTGGGTTCATTGATTTGAATTTGTACTTGTGCTTTACAAGCATGGGAGTCTGTCACCGTTACATCAAAGGTTCCTGTTTGTAAATTATTCAAATTTTGGGTGGTTTGAACAGGTGTTGTATTCCATACATATTGGTATATCGGCGTACCACCGGAAACGGAAATCGTGGCACTGCCATCGGCTCCTTGATAGCAGGAGACATCGTTTTTATTGGCTTGTACGCTTAATGCAGGAGGCTCTGTGATGCTTACGGATATATTTTTAACACAGGCGTTGGCATCCGTTACCGTAACCGTATAATTGCCTGCAGCCAATTGTGTTGCTTTTGTTGCGGTTTGCACGGGTATGGTGTTCCATGAATAGGTATAATTGGGTTTTCCACCCGTTGCCATCACGCTGGCATCGGCATCTAATAAGCCATGACAAGAAACTTGGGTATTGCTAATAGATAGGGCAATTGGGGTGGGTTCTGTTATCTGAATGGTATCTAATATTTTACATTTGTTGACATCCGTAACGGTTACATAATAATTTCCCACTGATAAGCCATTTGCTTGCTGGGTAGTGCAATTGTTGCTCCAGGTGTATGAATAGGGTGAGGTCCCCCCAGTTACTGAAACCTGTGCACTACCGGTATTGCCTCCATTACACAATACATCCAAATGGGTTTCAGATGCGGTCATGGTTGATGAAACTTTATACAGCACAACATAACCATCGGTTCCTGCGCCTTGTGAGCCGCCACCGGTAGAGCATCCTCCGCATAAGTCAGGGTCACCACTATTGCCTGGAATTTGACCACTTCCATTGGTTATGATTCCGGTAGGAGCATAACTATTGCCGCCTGCGCCTCCTCCCGCACCACAGTCATTAGACGGATTGCATGAATTTCCTGACGGTGGGGCAAAACCACCCTGTCCGCCATTGAATGCACCGCCGCCGCCACCGCCTCCACCACCACCATCGGCCATATGAGTACTGCCAACAGCCCCATTATAGGTTGAATTGCTAGCCGCCAAACCACCGCTTGTGCAGGTTGATGAACCGCCATTGGTTCCTCCTGCACCACCAATACCACCGGGACTTGTGCATCCTGCACCGCCACCACCACCACCACCTGCTGCCACGATAACGAGCGAACCATTTACCTGCACGGCTGATGAACCACCACCACCACCACCACTGCCCGAACAGGGAACGGGTCCGGCTGCCCCACCTGTTCCACCATTTCCGTATCCATAGCCCCCTATACCCCCCTGATAATTAGCGCCACAACCAATGCCTCCAAAGCCTCTGCAACCGGTATAGATCGTTAAAACATCGCCCGCAGATACACCAATGCTCTGCTCGGCATAAGTGCCTCCTGAGCCCACACCTCCCGGATAGGCATCAATACCGCCGCCTCCGCTGCCACCACCCCAGGCTTTGATCTTGATTTGGCAAATGCCGGCAGGAACCACATAGGTTTGTGGTCCTCCATTGCATGGAAATTGTGCCAGTATTTGGCTGAACGCATTTTTTGGGAAAAAAGAGAAAAATCCAATAGAAATCAGTAAAAATGGTCTGAAAAGGGCAAAATTTGTCAAATTTGGCATCTATTGTCCTGATTTGTATGAATATAGGTTGTGTTTTTGATGATGGTTAAGTACAAGCAATACACGTACTTAGTACAAATAAACGAAAAAAATGTGTAGTTTTTAAAAAAAAATAATAATTTTACATCAATCCATTCTAAGCATATAAAATAAAACCATACCATATATTTGTTTTTTATTTGGTTTTCTTTAATTCATTTGGTTCAAAACATATGAAAAAAATCCTGTTTTTTTTGTCTATTTGCTCAATTACCTTTGATTCGCTTCATGCACAATCAAGTAATAGGGTAGAAACCATTATAGAAAAATACCAACAGCAAAGGTTTCATGCGATCCTTAAAAATATTGAGCCCAAAGCAGATTTTTTGGAATATCCATTTTTAGTTAATTATAAAGGCATTGCGTATTATCAGGATAATCTTAAAAAATCAAAGCCTGGCGACAATAGAATTTTACTGGAGTCTAAATTGGCTGAACAATATTTACTCAATGGGCAGACGGAAAAAAGTATTGAAATATTGGAGCGTATATTACCGCAAAGTGAAATTTTTAAAAATAATATTCAAAGGCGCGGTGAGTATACTTTCATAAAAAGTACGCTTGCCATTTCATACTTTCGTTTGGGCGAGCAGAAAAATTGCATTCTTAATCACAATGCTGAATCTTGTATTTTTCCTATCCAAAATGCCGGCGTTTATAAATTTAAAGATGCCACAAAACATGCCATTGACATTTACAAAGAAATCATAGATGAAAATACGGATAATTCGCTCTCTAAATGGTTGTTAAATCTAGGCTATATGTCCATTGGCGAATGGCCTGATAGTGTGCCAGCCCAATACCTTATTCCTTTAGATAAATTTGATGAAAAAATAGATAAAATTCAATTTAAAGATATTGCACCATCCCTGGGAATCAATCAAACCGGACTTTCTGGAAGTGAGAGTCTTGAAGACTTTGATAATGATGGAGATTTGGATTTATTTATTGTTCAAGAAGGATTTGATACCCCCGCCAAATTATTGATAAACAATGGGGATAAAGGTTTTGAAGATAAGTCTCAACAAGCCGGTATCACGGGTGAAATCGCAGGAAGGATTACAGTGCATGCCGATTTTAACAATGATGGATTTATTGATGTTTTTATTTGTAGGGGAGGATGGCAAACCCAGGAAAATAATTTCCCCCCAAGTTCACTGATGAGAAACAATGGAGATGGTACGTTTACCAATGTCACCATTGAATCGGGGCTATTGGCATTTCTTCCAATAAGTTCTGCCGCTTGGGGAGACTATGACAATGATGGATGGCTAGATTTATTTATGGGAGTGGAGTCCATAATGCATGAATATCCACAAGAGCAAAATCCACATCCTAGTCTGTTATATCATAACAACAAAGATGGAACATTCACAGAGGTAACAAAGGAATCTGGTATCAATGTGGTTGAGATGATAAAAGGGGTTTCTTGGGGTGATTATAATAACGACGGATTATTGGATTTGTATTTATCCAATTACAAAGGAAGAAGATACTTATTTAAAAATTCAAAAACCACTACTGGTACCAATTTTTTTACTGATGAAACCTTGTCTGCAGGAGTCGGTAATCCCATTTCAGGAATACCCGCATTCTTTTTTGATTATAACA
>CANKSK010000027.1 GCA_947485425.1 Bacteroidota bacterium
AGAAAAATAAAAAAATAAATTTCACTATGGATTCACAAAAAGTAGACATGTTTATGATGGCAAATGCTAAATTTTTTGAAAGTCATCATTTAAGCAACATCAGAGAACGCCTTCTGAGCCTTGACGATTCAAAATGGAGTATGTTATCCATTATTTCTTTTAAAGATCCCACGACCAGTTTAATCGTTTCGATTCTAGCCGGTTCATTGGGTATTGATCGATTTATGATTGGCGATACCGGCATTGGAATAGGGAAACTGCTTACTTGCGGTGGCTTAGGTGTTTGGTCAATAATTGATTGGTTTTTGATTCAAGGCGCCACAAGAGAAAAAAATATGCAAAGGCTACAACAATATTTATTTTAATGATTCTAAACAGGAACAAGCTTTATAACATTTTGTTAATTGCTTGCACTGCAGGGTATATTTGGCTGTATTACTGTATAACGAATCAGGAGATACAAACCAAATCTGTTGATATATGTTTTATAAAACATCTGACAAATATTCCCTGCCCTTCCTGTGGATCGACAAGATCAGTCATAGCCCTTTTTCAAGGAAAATATAAAAATTCGCTTATGACCAATCCATTTGGCATTCTTCTTGCCATCATCATGAGCATTGCACCTTTTTGGATTCTCTTTGATAAAATTACAAAGAAAAATACGCTATTTAATTTTTACAAAAAAATAGAAGAGGTTCTAAAAAAACCAAGATATGCAATTCCACTTATATTTTTAGTCATCATCAATTGGATATGGAACATCACAAAGGGTTTATAATACATAAAACGCAGTTTGCTTACCATGTGGGTGAGCATGAAGCTGAAAAGGCCTCTAACAGCTATTTAATGTCATTAATAGCCGTAATTGCCGGATTGCCACTGCCCATCATTAATTTGATTGCCAGTTGTATCTTTTATTTTGCGAACAGAAAATCTACCTGGTTTGTTCGTTGGCATTGCACCCAGGCACTACTATCACAATTTTCCTTATTATTTATCAATAGCTGCGCATTTTGGTGGACCATATCCATTCTTTTTAGCACTGAAACCCTTACCAACAATTATATCGCATACCTTATAACCGCTATTATTTTCAATGTAGCGGAGTTTATTGCAACCATATATACAGCAATACAAACTAGAAAAGGAATTCACGTAGAATGGTGGTTTTATGGAAACTTAACACATCTAATTTGTAAGACAGAAGTATGAAAAAGTCAATCATTCAAGGGATCTTCATTATTGCTTTATTTTTCTCCATATACGGTATTTTATCGATGGTAGATTGGATTTCTTTTTTTAAAATCGAAACCATCACAGAAAAAAGCGAAGCAAAAATTGGAGATCTTTTTTGGAAAATGTTTCAGGAAAATGAAAAAGAAAATAAAAATGCTTACCTGAATCATTCAGTAGATAGCATTATAGATAAAATTTGTTTCGCAAATAAAATAGATAGAAAAATCGTAAAACTGCATATTGTAAACAAAGCGGAAATAAATGCTTTTGCTTTGCCAGGAGGACACTTGGTTGTATATAGTGGATTAATTACCCATTCTGAAAATCAAGAAGAACTTAGCGGTGTATTATGCCATGAAATTGGGCATATAGCACTAAATCAAGTAATGAAAAAACTTGTAAAAGAAGTGGGGATTTCTGTTTTAATCTCCATGTCAACCGGTAATACAGGAACACAAGTCATAAGAGAAACTGCAAAAAAATTATCGTCTACTGCTTTTGATAGAAGTATGGAAAAAGAAGCCGATTTAAAAGCGGTTGATTTTATGATTCAAGCAGAAATCAATCCTCTACCTTTTGCCGATTTCTTAAATACATTAGCAGATAAAGAGCCTGAAGATTTAAAATATTTTTCTTGGATAAACACACATCCGGATTCAAAAGAAAGATCAAAATATATCATTGAATATGCCAAAGGAAAATCATTTCATAAAAAATCTATTTTACATACCTCGACTTGGGAGAAAATAAAAAAAGATATTCAAGAATAAAATGATCATCCCAAACCTTTATATTCAAAAGAATTCATCATTTTTTTATTTTAAATAATACCCAATCAAGCATATTATTTGGAATAACGCCATCAAAAAAACAGAAAGCGATTCTATATTCAAATTTATAACTTATGAATGCCAAAGAAATCATCAGACTTCTCAATTTGATACCGCATCCTGAAGGTGGTTATTATAAAGAAACTTTCCGCTCAGCAGAAAATATGATTACCCCTGAAGGAAATCAGCGTAGCGTAATAACAGCAATCTATTTTCTCTTGGAAAACGAAGAAAAATCCCTATTGCATCGCATAAAATCAGATGAAATGTGGTTTTTTCATCAAGGAGAACCATTGGAAATATTTTACATCCAAAATCAAACTATAAAAACAATTCTATTGGGAAACAATCTTGAAAAAGGAGAAATCCCTCAAGCAAGAATGTCCAAAGACACCTGGTTTGGTTCTAGGGTAAAAAATGGGCATGGGTTTTCATTCGTCAGTTGCACCGTAGCTCCTGGATTTGACTTTTTGGATTTCGAAATGGCCAGTAGAACAGAGCTTATGCAAGAATTTCCAAACCTAAAAGAAAGCATCGAATATTTTACAGCAGCTGAATAGGACTGCAGCCCATCTAGCAAAAATATTTTTCAGATATAGCCCATACATCGATAGGATATATACCCTACCCATTCATGTAAAAAATCGTTCCATAAAAATAGCGTGCCTGCATCTGGAATAAAACAGTGATCAAAGATAAATTTCCTAGGGCCGCTGTAACGATCTACGCTATAGGGTTTAATAGGTATGCCAATCTTTTCAAAACAAGCCTTTGCGCGTTTCATATGCATGGCAGAGGTAATGAGAAGAAACTTTCCTTGAGGCATTTTTTTATTCAAAATAGGCTTTGTAAAAATGGCATTTTCATAGGTATTGTTTGATCGAGATTCGATATTGATATCTTGATCAGGAATTCCTATTTCAAGTAAAAACCGTTTTGCAAATATCGCTTCGGGTAAATGATTGAGTAAATGGCCGGATCCACCCGTATACATGATGGTACGAATCTTTCCCTTTTTATACAAAACCACTGCCTGCAACAATCGATCTACCGGTCTTTGAAACTGAATTTGATCGTTTTCTTTGTCATATGATAGCATTCCACCTAGCACAATTCCTACATCATAGGTCTCCGTTAATTCATGAGCTGTGGCAGGAAACTCCCATAAGCGAACAATCTCATCCAACAAAAATGAATTGGAAAATATATACAATACCAAACATCCCGAAATCAAAAACCTGCGAGCATGAATTTTATTCTTTGACAGAAGTCCCCATATGAATAATATGAAAACCCATATCAATGGGGTAATCAGAAA
The DNA here is from genome assembly GCA_947485425.1 of Bacteroidota bacterium. Classification (GTDB taxonomy): domain Bacteria; phylum Bacteroidota; class Bacteroidia; order AKYH767-A; family CANKSK01; genus CANKSK01. The sequence continues at coordinate 3,388 of CANKSK010000027.1, forward strand.
AGCCAATAACTTAGATATAATAAAAAACATTGAATTAGATTTTGTAATATTGAAGCCCAAACAAGCAGATAAAAATTATCTTTTTTATGCGCAAGACCATATACAAATTTAGTGTTTTTTTTATTCTATTGCTATGCATTTTCTTTTTTTCAAAAAACTTTGAATTGATTCAATATGGCATCATGCAGGGAAAAGGCCAGCTCAATCTGTTGATGCACACCGAACCGGTAGAAGATATTCTTCAAGATCCACTTTTTCCGGATTCGCTGAAAAAAAAGCTCATTCTGATTTCTGAAATCAAAAAGTTTGCAATTGATTCTTTAGGCATGCATCCCACAAAAAATTACACTACCATTTATAATCAACACAGTAAGCCACTGATGTGGGTAGTAACGGCTTCTAAACCCTTTGCCATACAGCCCTATGAATGGACTTTCCCTTTTCTTGGAAAACTTTCCTACAAAGGTTTTTTTATCAAAGAAAAAGCGGAAAGTGAAGCCGAAAAACTGAGAAAATTGGGCTATGATATAGACATAGGCACCGCAAGTGGATGGTCTACGCTGGGGCTTTTTAAAGATCCCATCCTTTCAGAAATGTTAAGAAAAAAAGAAGGTTCATTGGCTAACCTAATCATCCATGAGCTTACGCATGGAAGTGTTTTTATCAGCGACAGTGTAAACTACAATGAAAATCTGGCAAATTTTATCGGACATCAAGGCGCAATCAGATTTCTATCCCATAAATATGGTTCACAATCCTTAATCTATCTCAAATATATGGAGTATCATAAAGATGCTGCGGTATTTTCAAAATACACTTTGGCATATGCAAAAAAACTAGATTCCATGTACCAAGGATTCATAAAAAAAACAAATCTAGAAACGAAGTTTAATGCCAAATACAAATTACTATATGCCTATATCAAAGGAATAGACACCCTATCGATTCATCATAAAACGATCTATAAAAATATTGCCCAAAATGCTTTACGATCTAAAAATGCTTACTTTATTTCATTCTTGCAATATGATTCAAAAGCAGATAATTTTCAAAAAGAATTTGAGTTAAAATTCCACTCAGATTTAAAACGATATGTAATCTATCTCAAGCAAAAATTCCCTGAAAATCATTTTGGATTATAAATCTTCTGGAAAAGGCAAACACCCTGATTTTTCTATTTTAAAATATATGTTTTGGTTAATTGAACAAGATTTTGCAAATTTGTTGTTCATTATAACTTCGAAACATGAAAAAAATGCTACCCCAATTTAGGCTACTGGTATTGTGCTTTCTTTTAACAAACCAATTGTTTGCACAACTTCCCAAAGCCATTAATTATCAAGGAATTGCCCGTGATAATCAGGGAAATCCGATGGTCAATTCACAACTAGGCCTTAAATTTTCTATACATGCCGGTTCTGCCTCAGGTTCCGTAATTTATGCAGAAACACAAATCCTTCAAACCAATCAATTTGGCTTATATAACGCACAAATTGGGCGAGGTACGCCAATTATAAGCACTTTTTCCGCTATTCCATGGAGCAGTGCAAATCAGTGGCTTGAAGTTTCTATCGATATCAATGGGGGAAGCAATTATGTTTCAGCCGGCACCTCTGAATTATTGGCCGTACCCTACGCTTTTTATGCTGAAAGTTCCGGAACCAGCGGCCCAACAGGACCCACTGGTGCGAATGGAAATGCCGGTCCTGCAGGCCCAACCGGTCTCACTGGTGCTGCCGGAGCTACAGGCCCTACCGGTTTAACAGGAGCAGCAGGGGCAACGGGGGCAATGGGTTTAACAGGGCTTGCAGGCACCAATGGTGCTACCGGTGCTACCGGACCAACTGGCTTAACAGGGCTTTCCGGAACGAATGGAGCTACTGGCGCTACTGGACCTACCGGTCTAACAGGGCTAGCAGGTACCAATGGGGCTAATGGTGCTACCGGACCTACCGGTTTAACAGGACCAACCGGCCCTGCTGGCAGCGGTGGTGGAACAGGTGGATGGGCACTGACAGGAAATTCTGCTACCACTCCTGGAACCAATTTTTTAGGCACTACAGATAATAAAGATTTGGTATTTAAAACCAACAATACTGAAAATGCAAGAATTACCGCAGCAGGAAATATGGGAATAGGCATTTCTTCTCCCGATGCATCATCAAAACTAGATATTACCTCAATCAATTCAGGGCTTTTATTACCCCGTATGAGTAGCCCACAACGTGATGCCATTTCAAATCCGGCAGAAGGTTTACTGATCTTTAATTTGGATTCAAAATGCTTTAATGTCTTTAAAAGCGGGCTTTGGTTCGAGTGGTGTGGAACCTGTATTCCTCCAAGCGCTCCTTCTGTATCCAGCAACGGGCCTATTTGTGAAGGAAGCACCCTCAACTTACAAGCCCAATCAACCACAGCAGGCGTCAGCTATTCCTGGTCAGGTCCCAATGGATTTACTTCAAATGTTCAAAATCCAGTCATTAACAATGCCCAATCTGCAGATTCAGGAATGTATACAGTAGTAGTTTCCATCGCAAACTGCTCCTCAACATCCTCTAATATTCTTGGAACGGTTTATAAAAGCCCGTCTGCTAGCTTTACGCATTCACCAATGGTTACTGATACAAGCCATAGTGTCACTTTTACACCAAGCCAATCAGGACTCTCTTATAATTGGACATTCGGAGGCGGAAATCCATCCTCAAGCACTGCATCCAATCCTATAGTTGATTGGAAAAATTATGGAACATACAATGTATCTCTCACCGTTTCAAATGGTGTATGTGGAAATACCTCAACCGATACCATGCGCGTTTCTACTTGTCCATCAGGCTCTCAAACCTTTGTGGCAAACAGCAGTGGTTATATGGGTAGCATACAAAACTTCACCGTACCCTTTTGTGTAAATACCATTACCATTGAGGCCTATGGTGCCCAAGGCGGACTAGGTGGCGGAGGTGGTAACAATGGAGGTGCCTATGTAAAAGGAACTTTTACAGTTAATTCAGGACAGGTACTGAAAGTTCTTGTAGGCCAGCAGGGTCAAAGCGGAGGTATGGATGGAGCAGGTGGTGGGGGTTCTTTTATTACTGATTTAAGCGACAATCCTTTAATTATCGCCGGTGGTGGTGGTGGAACCTTTTACGGAAGTACTTCAACATCTTCACAAGGAACGACATCTTCTTGTGGAATTTCTACCCAATATTCTGCAGGATGTGCTGGTGCCGGTGCCGGCCCTGGTCATGCTGGTGGTGGTGCCGGTCTTCTTACCGACGCAGCCTCGGATGAACATGGCAGTATTACCGCCAAAGCATTTATCAATGGAGGTTACGGAGGTTATGGTGTTGGCGTGAATGGAGGTTATGGATGCGGTGGCGGAAGTGTTGACAATGGAAGTGGCGGTGGTGGTGGTGGTGGATATTCCGGTGGTGCTACTGGAAACAATCACGGAGGTCCCGGTGGTGGTGGTGGATCATACAATGGCGGTACGAATCAAATCAACATAGATGGTATGCAGTCTGGAGATGGACTTATCATTATTTCTTGGTAAAATTTATTTGCGTTTAAATACCCAAAAATAAACTACTAAAATTGCTTGTATATTCCTCCTTTGAATACATTTTATTCAAAGGAGGAAATATCAAAAAACTGAAGGGAATTCATTTTTCGCTTTAAAAATCGCTTTTACGATTTCAAACCAAAAGGAAGATTTACCGATACCACAAAACTTCTTCCACGATTATAAATACCATTCCCATAATTATCCAATACATATTTCAATCGGTTTAGGTGATCTACATATTTTTCATTGAGCAAATTTTCTGCTGAAAAAGTCACTTGAATCATCTGTCGACCCCATTTAATGCCTGTGCCAATACCGGCATTTAAGAGGTGATAATCAGCTGTAGACGTTTCAAAATCAATATCTATACGCCCTTGCCTGAAATGATTGTCAATACCTAAATATACAAAACTCTCGGCAAATCTTTTATTACGGGAAAACTTGGTATCCCATCGCAACTCATTGTGAATCTGAACAGGAGGCATAAAGGGCAGTGCTTTATCACTCGAAAGATTATGACCATATACATAGGAAATATTGTTTTCAAAGTGTAAGTTATACACCAGGTGAATATCCATTCCAAATTCAAAACCATACAAAAGGGCCTTCCCTTGTGCGTATCTAAAAACAGGATAAGAAACCTGATCAATCATTTTTACTTCCTGATTTTTTTGGGAATAATAAATAAATTGATCGATTTGATTTCGATACACATTGAATTCAGCTTTAAAAAGGGGTTTTTCAGCAGTAAGCGATGCATCGGCCTGCAAACTCACTTCAGGTTGCAAATCTTTGTTTCCGACTTCATACCTAAATGTACCCTCATGCACGCCATCAGAAGAAAGCTCTGATATATTAGGCGCCCTAAAGCCCCTTCCCAAATTGGCCTTAAAATTAAAAACCGGACTGATTTTATAGGTAAGCCCCAAAGAACCCGTCAAGGCAGAAAAGCTCTTATCATAAGCATTGAATAGGACATTTGTATTTTGCGCATGCAACATCCTGGTATCATAACGCATTCCCATATTCATGGTGGTTTGTTCCCAATTTTTTTTGGCATATACAAAACCTCCTAAATCTGATGATGTAAAATCAGGAATGAGAAATTCATTCCCTAAATTTGTATTGCGTTGCATCATCCCGCCTGCCCCGGCAACCATTTCCCATTCCTTGTATTGAGGAAAATAAAACTTCGCCTCATAATTGTAGGTATTGAGTCGCATCCAAAGCCCGGGAATGCTTTTGTTTTCAGCAAATTCTTTTCTTCGATTCTCTTGATATCCGCCATTGATAGCCAGCTGAGATTTTCCCAAAATAAAACGATTTACCATCGTGTATTTTGAATGACCAACATTTTGAAAGGGCAATTGCAAAGACCTTGAAATCAGCTCATCATTCCCAACCCGCATGCCATCACTATTTAAAAAATGATTGGCTGAATCTCTTATGCCTTCAACCATACCGATATTTGTATTGTAATGACTAAAATGCACATGTGAGTAGCCCCAACTCTTGTTGATACCTGCAAAACCATTTAAATTGGTTTCATTATATCCAGAATTATAAACCCTTTCAACGGGATTGGTATAGGATGCGGCATTCTTATAGCTTCCACGAATTCGGCCACTCAATCCCTTGGCATTGCCTTCCAACATCAATGAATTGCCATATAATTTTTCGTTGCTAGAATATTCCGAACGCAGTTCTCCTTGCAAACTATTTACTGGAGGGGCGATGGGTTCAAGAAAATTAATGACCCCTCCCATTGCATCTGAACCATATAATAAACTAGAGGGGCCTTTCAGTATTTCAATACGCTCGGCAGAATATTTATCAATTTCAATACCATGCTCATCGCCCCACTGCTGACCTTCCTGTCTGACCCCTTCATTTAATACCACAATGCGATTATATCCCAGCCCTCTAATAACAGGCTTCGACACATTACCCCCAGTAGTAATTTGAGAAACACCCGGAACATGCGCAATCACATCAATGATGTTGAGTGCGGGTTCGGTCAATAATTTATTTTTATCCACCACCACTACAGAGGTACTATTTCTTTCGTTATCAGAAGTCACCGCAGTTCCTGTGATGACCACCTCATTGCCTTCAATGGCAGAGGAAAGCATTAAAAAATCTTTTTTGCTTTCCACAGAAAAATCAATATTCACGGTGATGGTTGCATAGCCCATCAGCTTTACCTGCACCAAAAACTTCTGCTTGGGTAGATGGTATAAATGATATACACCATCTATATCGGTAACTGCACCGGTTTTTAAATCCGAAATATAAATGATGGCCCCTACGAGTGGCTCTTTGGTTTCCTTATCCAATACTTTTCCACCTAG
>CANKSK010000028.1 GCA_947485425.1 Bacteroidota bacterium
AGCTGAACGCACCAATCTGAGTGCCGGAAATCCAGCCGCCGCAGTCATTCGGCGTACTTGCCTGTTTTTTCCTTCTGTCAAAACCATGCGTATCCATGAGGTGGGAATGGATTTACGAAAACGAATAGGAGGGTTTCTATTGGGCAATACAGGCTCTTCAATGATTTCGGCTTCCGTTTTCTTGCATCGATGGTCTTTTTTATCAATGCGGACAGTCATGCCTCCCTTCAATATGCTGATGGCCTCCTTGGTGATTTCTCCCTCCACTTGCACCAAATAGGTGCGCTTATGCCCATAGGTAGGGTCAAGGAGTAAATTGTTGATTTTTTTGTCGTTTGTAAGCAACAACAAGCCTTCACTGTCTTCATCCAATCTACCCACAGGATACACATCAATGGGGAATTTAAAATCCAAATCGGCTAAAGTTTGTTTATCACCTTCATGGCTGAATTGACAAATCATGCCGACAGGCTTATAAAGCGCATAGTAATTCATGGGGAAGAAGATAAGGACCTCTTTTAAGGTCGGAAAATTTATTTAACGCGCTCTACATAATCACCTGTAGTGGTGTTGATTTTTATTTTTTCGCCAATCTCAATAAACAAAGGCACCTGAACAATGGCTCCTGTCTCTAATGTGGCGGATTTTAAGGTTCTGGAGGAACTGTCGCCTTTCATGCCGGGCTCCGTATAGGTGACCTCCAACTCCACGTTTCCAGGAGCATCAGCATATATCGGCTCCTCAGTGTCATTAAATTTCACCGAAACCATCATGCTTTCCTTTAAAAATTTGATAGAGTCCCCAAATAAAGCGGTTGGTATGGCAAATTGTTCAAAAGATTCGGTATTCATGCAAATGAGGGTATCTCCTTCAGGATATAAATACTGTAGGTCATGGGCTTCTACACGAACGATATCAATTTTTTCTCCCGAACGGAAGCGGATTTCGGATTGTTTTCCGGTTTTGATGTTCCTGCATTTTACTGAATAAATGGCATTGCCTTTTCCAGGTGTAATGTGCGTGTATTCAAGGATTAAGAGTAGTTCTCCGTCGTATTTAATGAAAATACCTTTCGAAATATCTGATGTTGTTGCCAATGTCTTCGTTTTTTAAAATTTGTGCAAAAGTAAGGATTTTGCTCGGTAAATACAAATGAATGTTTTGGAAACCTCCTTTTTTGAATTTCCAAGGTTTTGTATGTATCACGAACTTCAATAATGCAATGACTTCCACAATGGGTTACCCATATCGATTTGATTTATCATTGCGAAGCAATTTACATGCATAAAAAATTTCTTCTGTATTTTTTTATTTTGGTGAAAAAGATTCAAATGAATATGCATCTTTTTTTGTTTTGAATTTCTATATTCTGTTAAAATATTTTTATAACAAAAGTCAGTTTTATTGGGCTCAATTTATGATTAGCATCATTTATCTAATTGCATCATACCTATACTTTTGCCAACATGAAAGTTTTAAAAATTTCGCAGGTAAAAACGAGTAAAATAGAAATAGTCCTTTTAATAAATATCAATTTATCAACAATTAAAAATGTATGTTATGAAAACAAACAAATTCATTAAATGGGTAGGGCTTGCGGGCTTTGCCGGAATGGTGACACTCACCATGATTTTCCCTCTTTCTAATTGCAAGAAAGATACGGAAACCATTACAAAAACAGAAACGGTAACGGTGCACGATACACTGAAAGGAAAAGCCATTATGGGATTGGCAACCTATACAGATTATAGTGGAGCTTCTGCAGTGGCAAAAGGTGCTGTGGTTAGTTTGCATTTAGGTTCAACAGCAATTGGTACGGTTGTATCTTCTACCTATGCTGATGCAAGCGGTCACTTTATGTTTCCTTATTTGTTACCTGGTGCGTATTACATCACTGCCAAGTATAATACCGACAACAAAAATTACAAAGTTGATTTTGGCATTAATTTCTCAACCAATCCGGGATATGCTGTAACTTTGTCTTCCACTGACTTTATACAAAATATTGCCTTGGTAAATATGGGTGCATCTGGCACAGCAAAAATTGCTTTGGATACCATTACAGCCAATCAAAGCTTTAGACATGCTACCATGGAAGCGCATAGTAAAGTTGGTTTTGGATTTTTAGATCGTGGCAATAGTACTACGCTCAGTGGTGGTTTCAATGTTTTCAAATTAACAAAATTCGCCTTTGATGAGGCCAATCCATCTAACATCGTGATTGATGGTTATGTTCTTTTGTCAACGGTTAATACCTTTGAACCTGCTAGAGATGCTTTGAAAGCAGGATGTGTAAGAAAAACACTTTGTGTAGATACATTAAATGCAACCACACCACTTGCCATTACCGATACCGCTCGTTTTTATTCAGTATCTGTTGAAAAATATGGTGATGGTTACCTTTGCCATGGCAAATTGAAATCATTCTACAAACATCCAACAGGAGGAGCTTATCCCGCTGATACCACTGGAGGTTTTGCCGGTCCATTCAATCAAATGATTACCAAAGATGTAGATTTATATTTCACCTATTTGGGTAAAAATAAAATTGGTACACCTGCCAGTTACAATTGGTTCTTTGTATTCGAAGGTGAGTTTACCATTTATCCAAAGAAAGATTTTTATGTTACCTCTGCACATTTTGATAATGGTCCAGTGAAAGTAAGCTGCCATGTTCAAATTCAAGGCGATAAAAATAGAGAGTACTAGTGAATGAAAGGAGTAGTGGTTTTTTATAGTTGATTGCAATACATCCCAGAAATTTTTCTGGGATGTATTGTTTTTAGATGCATTCGTGTTTTTTGCCTTGCTGAGAAATAAAAATAGATGGTTTTATGAAAGGATTTTAAATATGATAAACAGAAAAATATATTTTATAAAAATGAAATGGACTTTCGCTGCACTTTTTTTATTTTTTTTTGCTGCCTGCAGACAAGAGGGTAAAGTTGGGGAAGGTCGGGTAACCTATCGCATCAACTATTCAGCAGAAAATCCCTATCGTTTTAAGGCTGCCCTTCCTTCTACAACAGATTTGTTTTTTAAAAATAATAAGGCCTGCTTTATCACCTCTGCAGGTCTTGGCATGATTAAACTAGTCAATATCCTAGACCATCCACATGCAAAATACACATCCCTTTTGATAAACAATTTAGGCGAAAACTTGGCTTTTACCTATCAGGATGAGGAAATAAAGGTTTTGGAGGAAACCCCTGAACTTACTTTTGAAGAGACCGCTCAAACCAAAGTGATTGCCGGCCTTGTCTGTAATAAAGCCATTGTGCATGATCGTACGCACAATATTGTTTTTGATATCTATTATTATCGCAAATTGAAAATGAATTATGCAAGCAGTCCTTACAAATCATTCAATTATCTGCTCATGGAATATCCACATACCATTAATGGACTGCCAATGCAACTCAGCGCCACTGCTATTGATTTTTCAGAGGTTGATACCAATTTATTTACCGTTCAAGGTGAATTTAAATGGGTTGATAATATGCGTTTTTTTACATACCTTGATGGTTTAAAATAGAAACGAATGAAACGCATTTACTTTCCGTTTTACCGCTTGGGTATCTGTATGCTCTTGCTTTTTTCTTGCAGTCCACAATGGCATTCTGAGGCTGAATTAGAGGCCAGAAGCATCCGTGAGCATGGTATCAAACAAATGATACAGCATCAGATCATATATCATGCGGGTATGCCTGCTAAGGAATTTATCAGCAGATGGGTAGATTATGATTCAAAAGGAAATAAACGACAAGAGCAAAATTTTAATGAAGATGGCTCTCTGTATTGTCATATTCAATATACCTATAATGCAGAAGGGCAAATGCTTCGAACCCTTTGTTTAAATCCCCAAAAAAATCGTATTTTTCAAATCGATCGTACCTATAATGCGCATCATTTTAGAAAAGAGCTTACCTATATTCTACCTGATGGTTCGTTTAAGTATAAAAATGTAGCCATCTGCGATGAGGAAGGGAAGCCAATACAAATTACCTGGTATCGCCCTGAAGGTCTGAAGGCAGTTCATAAAATACAATATGTTGGCCAACAAAAAGTTTCTGAGGCCGAATACGATCCATCTGGTTTTTTAAATGATCAATGGGAATATGCCTACCATTCAAATGGTAATTTAACGCAAGCGATTCAATGGTATCCAGGGCATCTGATGAATGCTAAAATAACATATGAATATGATTCCGATTCAAATCTCAGGAAAGAGTGTCATTATGCTGCCGATATGCTTGATTCCTTTATTTTATTTCGCTATAATCGCAATCAGGTGTTGATTGAAAAAGATTATTTTTCGGGTAGTGGTATTCTTTCTGAGAAAAATAGATTTGAATATGTCTATCAATGAAAAAAGGCAGAAATAAATTCTGCCTTTTCCTTTTCAAAATGCTACTAAAAAACTATTGAACACATATTTTTTTGCTGGTTCTAACCCCTGAATGTTCCATTTCTAATAAATAGTTTCCTGATGAAAGGCCTGATGGCAGAGGAATTTGTTTTTCCATTTGACCAGTATTCATGTTTTCTTCGAACAATTGGCTTACAACCTGACCATTCATGGTGTAAATGGTGCCTCTGACTTTTCCACCTGGATTTTCGCTAAAGCGGATTTTTAATACATCCTTCACCGGATTGGGATAAACTGAAAAGGCCACTGCTGTTTGGGTATTTTCTTCTATACCTACATTGGTGGTGGGTGAGTTGATGGTTTTAATCGTAGCATAGGTAAAATCACCGTCAGGTCCTCCATTTCCATTGGCTGCTATGGTGGCGATATAAAATTTAACAGCTCCAATATCACTTGCAGGTGCCGTCCAATCGAAATCAAAAGATTTGGCACCTGGAGTGCCTGATACGCCTCCGTTCATTTTATGCGTTAAATTGTTTTTGTTGTTGGCAGAAACAATTTGTGTTTCTGAACTTTTGGTTATAATCAGCGTTCCTGCATTGCTGTTGTCGCTCATTTTTAATGCCTGCACATCAAGACCAAATAAGGATAATCCCGGATGTGAAATGTTGATGTGTATTTGATAGGTAGTTCCTGGTACATACCGATCATTGGCGATACTGCTTGTCATGTTTACGGAGCCTGATGAACCTGGGTCATGACATTCAATGCAAGTTTGCTCTCCCGGTGCGCCTGATGAGCTATCCTTTCCCGTATCAAAATAGATGCCAGCAATGGCACTAGAAACGCCTATCAGTCCCATCATTACGAGTACATTTTTTTTCTTCATGGTTTTCATTTTTTGGTATATTAATTTTTTTCTTTTTGATGAATAAATTCGATTACAATAGTAATGGCTAAAAGGAAATTCATGAATGATAAATATCATATGTAGGTTGATTTATGTCATATTTTCAATACAAATCAGAAACTACATTTGTCAAAAATTAATTCAAATATTTAATCATATACATCATGAACTTAAGAAAAATAAAATGGACACTCAATTTCATTTTGATTGCATCTGGATCTCTTTTCCTTACTTCTTGTAATAAGGATTATAATTATGTTCCAACGGTTAATACCGTTATCACACCTACAGCAACAAAGCTTAGTTTTAAATCTGAGGTAGCACCCATTTTTATTGCCCACTGTGCTATCCCAACCTGTCATGATGCAACTACAAAAAAAATGGGTTTAGATTTTTCATCCTCAGCAACAACTTATAGCACGTTATTTACCAAGGTAGAAATTGATACGGTTGCGAATAAGGCTACGCCAGAGTTAAATAAGTTATATAAAAAAATCAGTAATTCCGGTGGAAGCGTGGGCAGCATGCAAAAATACCTTAATGACGCCGCAAATCAGCAATCTATCATTCTCAAATGGCTTAAAGAAGGTGCCTTGAATAATTAAACCGTATCAATAGAATTCTCATCGTAAAAAAATTATAAAGTATGAAAAGGAAATTTAAAATAGGATCCATCATTGCCATATCAATGGTATGTCAATTTTTGGGGTTTACTTCTTCAATGGCTCAGGATCAAACCGCATTGCCTGCCGAGCCTGTAAAAAATACATTTGAAAATGGTAGTGTAATCAATAATGAGACGGTGGAAGTTATTGCTCCGAAGTCAATTGATGCAATTATTGAACACCGTTTTGGGTCGATTCTCAATGCTGATGGAAATCTAGATGGTGAAAATCTGCTCGGTATGTTTAGTCCTTCTAATATCAGATTGGGCGTATCATATGGTGTCATTAAAAATTTAAATGTTGGAGTAGGGGCAACCAAACTGAAACACATCTATGATGTTTGGGGAAAATATAAAATTCTTCAGCAGATGACACAGGGAATGCCTATATCATTGGCCTATTTTGGCGATATCGCCATGAATTCATCTAAAGGCGAAACCATGAAAAGCATGGACGGGCAAATAAAATATGCCAACAGACTCAGTTATTTCAATGAACTGATGGTGGCTTATAAATACAATTCGAAAATTGCTTTGCAGATGTCTTTTTCCTATACACATGCCAATATGGTTGATTCTGCTAATTTTAGAGGTATTGAGCATAATGCCATGGCCATTTCCTTTGTCGGCAAATACAAATTCAGTCCTCAATCTTCTATCTTGTTGCAGTTCAACCAGCCACTTTCAACGCGCAATTTTACAAATGTTTCAAGCAATACCAGTGGTAATGTAACAACCCTTACCACCAACAAAGGTGTTCTTCCCAAACCTGATTTGGGTATTGGCTTTGAGGTCTCAACAGGTAGTCATCAATTTCAGATTTTTCTTTGCACGGCAGATGCCATTATCCCACAAGAGCGTGAATTATACAATTCCAATGACTTTTTGCAAAAACAAATGGTTATTGGTTTTAATATCACCCGTCAATGGGGTTTTTAATAAGATAAATATACTGTGTTAAAATAACACCTTAAAAATACATGTATGGAAAACGAAATGGAAAATAACAACAATCCCCGAAGAAAATTTCTGAAATTCGGATTGATAGCAGGTGGAACGGCCTTGGTTGGCATGGGTGTTAACAAAGCTCTTGTAGGAACTCTCAAAGCAGAAGAAAAATCCGGTACCAAGGTAAAAGTGCTTATGGCAGATGGTAAATTGGTAGAAGTGGATAGCGCTGCCATTGAACATCCATCTTTGGATAGTGTTACCCATTTGCCCATCAGAGAGGGTTTGCCTGGCAAGAAGTTTGTTCGGGTGATCGATTTGGCTCGATGTGCCAATGCACGCAAGTGTGTAGAAGGCTGTCAGAAAGCCCACAATATGGCTTCCCCATACGAGTATTTGAAGGTGAGAAGGATGCAAGATGCTGGTGAAACAGCACCCTATTGGTTTCCTCAAATGTGCTTTCATTGCGATAATCCGCCTTGCACCAAGGTATGTCCTGTGGATGCCACCTTCAAGCGTTCTGATGGTATTGTAGCCATCGATAGCGAGCGTTGCGTTGGTTGTCGTTTTTGTATGGCTGCTTGTCCTTATTCTGCCAGAACTTTCAATTGGGGTAGTAAGGACCAACCGCAACAAGCGGCAGCTGTACCAGGTGATAAATCTGAAAATTATTGTCCAACCCCACCAACTCCCGTGGGAACCGTTTCAAAGTGTGACTTCTGTCCAGACCGCGCTGCTCAAGGTCTTTTGCCCTCTTGTGTGCTCAGTTGTCCCAATGGTACCATCTTTCATGGTGATGCAAATGAGGATACGGTTTCCAATGGTGAAGAAACGTTTCGCTTGAGTGAACTTCTTGCCAAAAGAGGCGGATACCGTTATATGGAAGAATTGGGAACTGAACCTAGGGTATATTATTTGCCCCCGGTAAATCGCATGTTTCCTTTTGAAGAGGATACTGAAAAACACAATACTCACGAATAAATTTCTAAATGATGGAAGAAGAAAACGAAATAGCAGAAAATCCTGCCGCCTATACCGAAGAAAATATTGCCAAATACAAAGCCATGGATGAAGACCTCATGCGCCCTCTTCGCAAATTCGGTTGGGGGTCTAAAGTATGGATTGGTATTCTGTTGCTAGTATTTTTAACCGGTTGTTATGAATATTATCAGCAATTAAAGTACGGACTGATTATCACAGGTCTTCGCGACTATGCATCTTGGGGTATGTATATCTCTAATTTTGTATTTTTTGTGGCCATTAGCTTGGTGGGGGCTTTGATTTCATCGGTACTGAAATTAACGCATTTTGAATGGTTCCGACCGCTTACGCGTATTGCAGAGATAATTGCTGTAGCAGCTATTATTTTTGCAGGACTCATCATCGTTGTCGATATGGGGCGGCCTGAACGCGTGATGAACTTGTTTACGCATGGTAGAATTCAATCTCCCATTATGTGGGATATCATCGTGGTAACAACCTATTTAACCGCTAGCCTTTTATTTTTATATCTGCCTCTGCTTCCCGGCATTGCCGCCTGCAGAGATCGTTTGCAAGGTGTGCCCAAATGGCAGAAAAAAATGTATACATGGCTTGCCTTGGGATGGGAAGGAAATCCCGAACAATGGCGCATGATGAAGACCTGTGTTCGCATATTGAGTATTCTCATTATTCCTTTGGCCATATCGATACATACTGTTACGGCTTGGCTATTTGCTTCTACCTTGCGTCCGGGATGGGATAGTACCAACTTTGGTCCTTATTTCGTGGCTGGTGCTTTTTTAGCCGGAACAGGCTGCGTAATCGTGGGCATGGCTATTTTTAGAAAAGTATACCATTTGGAAAAATATATTCATGATGTGCATTTCAACAACATGGGTAAGCTCTTGGTTTTTCTTTGTATCATTTATGCCTATTTCAATGTCAACGAATACTTGGTTCCGGCTTATAAAATGAGAGGCCCTGAAGAAAAATTGCTAAATGATTTATTTACCGGACAATTTGCACCGATATATTGGTTCGTTCAAATTTTTGGTATGCTATTGCCTGCTTGTGTATTGTTATTCAAAAAGGCAAGAAAACCTTTGCCACTAACCATTTTTGCAATCCTTGTAGTGGTTGGTGCTTGGTTAAAAAGATACCTCATTGTTTCGCCTATTCTGTTGCATCCCTATTTACCCATACAAAATGCTCCGGCCAATTGGGTACATTATTTTCCTACATTCCCTGAAATGTCTATTGTAGCGGCTTCTTTGGCAGGGGTATTGCTTATTATCACCATCTTC
>CANKSK010000029.1 GCA_947485425.1 Bacteroidota bacterium
AAAATGGGGGAAAACAACATGCTATATATTTATTTCGATTTCATCCTTTTTCTTGCAAAAAATTAAAAATCCATTCCGTTTACGATAATTTGCTTGAAACAGTTTCAAGGATACTGTGTTCCAAATTTTTTGCTTCCTTTTCGATAATTTCTGCCTTGGCCAAAACCTCCTGAACAAAAACCTTATCATCGAGACCGGAAGCATTTACTTTGACATTTAAAAATGCTCCGCTTACGGCGGTCCTTGCGCAGAGGGCACCAACGCCGGCATCGGTGACAGAATTGGGATTACCATTCTCTGCCATTGCCTTGATGACAGACATGGCAGCCAAAGCAATTTCCATCATTTGAAAAGGAATTTGCATGGCATATTTTGTTGCGTCCTGAATCTTATTTTTTCTAGTATTTTTTTCTTCTTCTGTTTCTTTAGGCAAAGCATAGGCATCCATAATGGCATTGAATGCAATTGTATCTTCATTGACAAGATGGAGCAATTCAGATTTATAGACTTGACCCTTTTCAGCCCATAGGGAAAATTCCTCCCATCGATCTTCCCACCCCCTTTTAGAAGCGGAGAGATTTGCGACCATTGTGCCCAGTGAAATCCCCAATACACCGGCATAAGCAGAAATGGAACCGCCACCGGGAGCGGGAGAATCCGATGCGGTCTCATCAGCAAAATCAGCAAGAGATAAATCTGTTAATTTTTTCTGATTCTTTTTTTGAAGCAGGACATACTCAATAATTTTTTTATCAGGATCAAAAGGTGCCAATTCATCAAGCCCCATGGACTTGACAGCAATATGAATGAGTTCTCTATCCGAAACACCCTTTGAAGATTGTTGTTTTGCCAAAAAATATTTGCCTGCATCAATCATTGATTTCAGGGGCACTAGTCCGACCAATTCGGAGCCTGTAACGCGTATACCCCTTGCATCGGCCTTGCGCACCACCTCATCGAATGCATGATGCAAAGGCGTTACCGCGACATTGGTGAGATTCATTGAAATTTGGGCAATACCATATTCTTCTATAAACCATCCGATGGCTTTGACGGCTTTTAAAGATCCGGGAATGCGGATATCATTTCCCGAAGCATCTTTTTCAATTTTTCCGGTATACGGATTTCCTATTCTTTTTACCCTTCCCGCTTCGCGCACATCGAAGGCAATTGCATTTGCTTTTCTCTCGGAAGTGGTATTTAAATTGACATTATACGCCACCAAAAAATCACGAGCGCCGATAACTGTTGCGCCTGTTTTGGCAGGAAAATCCGCAGGGCCGAAATCGGGTTTCCATTGCGGCAGTTTTATTTTTTCAAAAAAACCTTCATATTCACCCGATCGAATGACTGACAAATTTTTTCTTTCCTTGTTGCTTTGCGATTCCTCATACAGATAAATCGGGATATTCAATTCTTTTCCAACCCTTTCACCCAGCTGTTTTGCGAGCAGCGCGGTCTCTTGTAAAGAGATGCCAGAAATAGGAATAAAAGGACAAACATCCGTTGCACCCATGCGTGGGTGTTCGCCCTTGTGTTTGCGCATATCGATTAGTTCGGCCGCTTTTTTTATTCCTCGAAAAGCAGCTTCAAATACCGCATCGGCAGGGCCTGCAAAAGTAACTACGGTTCTATTTGTGGCTTTACCAGGATCTACATTCATTAAGCAGATACCCTCCACACTTTCAATTTCGCGTGTGATGGCTTGAATGATGCTCATATCATTGCCTTCACTAAAATTCGGAACGCATTCAATCAAACTGTTTGTAAACGATGATAACATATCTTTTTTGATTTTAAGATTACTATACACATGAAGCTTTACTCTTTTTTTTAAGCATATACTTTGCCATTTAAGATACACGTTTCAACCAGATTTCGACCATAAGCATAGGGAATATATGCAAGAGAAGGAATCGGTTTGGTAATAAAAATATTTGCTTGTTTTCCAACCGTTATGGTGCCATGTGAATGAGATAGGCCCATGGCATAGGCACCGTTAATCGTAGCGGCATTAATGGCCTCTTCGGGGGTCATGCGCATTTGAATACAAGCTAGTGACAACACAAAACTCATCACTCCAGAGGGGGAAGAACCCGGATTATAATCAGATGCAAGGGCTACGGGCAAACCGGCATCAATCATTTTTCGGGCAGGGGCATAGGGTAGTCGAAGAAAAAATGCGGTACCTGGTAAGAGCGTAGGCATGGTATTGGATTGGAGAAGAACAAAAATCTCATCTAGGCCAACACATTCCAGATGATCGACAGACAAGGCGTTGTTTTTAACACCCACTTGAATGCCGCCGGAGAAATCAAGTTCATTGGCATGTATTTTTGGGATAAGTCCATGTTTCAATCCAGCTTTTAAAATAAGATCCGTTTCATCCACGGTAAAAAAACCGCGATCACAAAAGACATCGCAAAAATCCGCAAGGCCCTGTGCCGCAATTTCAGGAATCATTTCCTCGGTGATCAATCGAACATATTCAGCCCGGTTTTCTTTAAATTCAGGGGGCACGGCATGTGCGCCCAAAAAAGTAGATCGAATGGATAGTGGAGATTGCACGCGTAAGGCTTGAATAACCCGAAGCATTTTCAATTCACTTTCTGTTGAAAGGCCATAACCACTTTTTATTTCTACGGCCGCCGTTCCACCACGGATGATTTCATCTGCCCTCATCAATGCCTGACATAAAAGAGATTCTTCAGATGCTTGGCGAAGTTTTCTTACCGAACTGATGATCCCCCCACCCCTGCGTGCAATTTCCTCATAATCGAGCCCTTTAATTTTATCCACAAATTCATCTTCTCTGCTTCCATCGAATACCAAATGGGTATGAGAATCGCACCAAGAAGGAAAGACCATTTTCCCATTCGCATCTATTATTTGAATATCGGGAATTTGTTCAAAATCAGTCCAAGATTCAAGTTCGTCCATGCTTCCAAAGCGACTAATCTGTTGATCTTGGATGAAAAGAAAAGCATTATTCAATATGGGAACCGATGCCATTTCCTTTCCACACAGCTTTTGGGGTGGATTTTCATACACCGAAACGAGCTGTTTTATATTTTTGATTAATATGGACATTTTTTTGGGGCAAGGTAAATATTTATTTGATTAAATTCTCTATTTTGCAAGCTTCGAAAACAAGATATATGTCAGGAAATTCAACAGGAGAAATCTTCAAAGTCACCACCTTCGGTGAATCTCATGGGCCTTGTATTGGTGGCGTCATTGATGGCTGCCCCTCGGGCTTATTGCTAGACATGGCGTTTATAAAAAGTGAGTTACAGAGAAGGAGGCCAGGACAATCCAAATTGGTAAGCCAGCGACAAGAATCTGAAGATTTTGAAATTTTATCGGGACATCTTGAAGGCATCAGTACGGGAACCCCCATTGCCTTTATCATAAAAAATACGAATCAAAAGCCTGATGACTATGATACCTTTAAGAATCTATTCAGGCCTTCGCATGCGGATTACACCTACCATCAAAAATATCGGTTGCGAGACTATCGTGGTGGAGGAAGGGCATCTGCTAGGGAAACCGCAGCAAGGGTTTTTGCAGGCGCCATTGCAAAATTGATTTTAAAAAATGAAAATATTTCTATCCAAGCTTACGTTTCAGCCGTTGGAGATATTAAAGTACAGGAATCCTATCATGAGTTGGATCTGCGTTTAACAGAAACGAATGATGTCAGGTGTCCACATCCGGAAGTAGCCGAACAGATGATAAAAAAGATTTATGAAATACGGAAAGAAGGCGACAGTATAGGAGGAATTGTAAGTTGCGTCATCAAAGGCGTTCCTT
Source organism: Bacteroidota bacterium (assembly GCA_947485425.1). GTDB lineage: Bacteria > Bacteroidota > Bacteroidia > AKYH767-A > CANKSK01 > CANKSK01. The sequence goes on from CANKSK010000029.1 coordinate 3,814, forward strand.
CGGGACTTGGGGAGCCGGTATTTGATAAACTTCATGCAGATTTAGGCAAGTCAATGCTAAGCATCAATGCGGTAAAAGGTTTTGAATATGGAAGCGGATTTAAAGGAACGGAAATGAAAGGATCTGAACATAATGATATCTTTTATAAAAGCGAAGATCTGAAAATTCGAACACGCACAAACCATTCAGGAGGTATACAGGGAGGCATAAGCAATGGAGAAGATATTTATTTTAATGTTGCATTTAAAGCCGTTGCAACCATCATTAAAACCCAAATGACGATTGATCTTCGAGGCAATGAAATTGAATTTCAAGGAAAAGGTAGACATGATCCATGTGTATTACCCAGAGCGGTACCTGTTGTTGAAGCCATGGCTGCTATCACGCTAACAGATCATTTTCTCAGAAGTCGTATTTACAAATACTAATTTTTTATTCTGATTACCATTTACTATTTATTTTAAAAACATTTCACATGAAAAAGAAAATCCTTTTTTCACTCTTGGGCTTATTTATTTTATTGATATCAGCTGCCATCATTATTCCATTTATTTATAAGGATGAAATCAAGCAAAAAATTACTGAAGAAATAAATAAAAATATCAATGCCAAAGTTTCCTTTGGGGATATAGATTTAAGTATTCTCAAAAATTTTCCAAATCTACAAATTGCCATTTCGGAAATTAAAGTTTCAGGGATTGAGGAGTTCACGATGGATACACTTGCTAACATTAAAGAATTTGATTTGAGTGTGGATATCATGAGTGTGCTGAGAGGCAAGCAGATTCAAATAAAAAATATTTACCTTGATTCTCCGAATCTTTTTGCCAAAGTGCTTAAAAATGGAAAAGCCAACTGGGATATTTCCAAACCCTCAAAGGATCAAGAAGCATCCAAGTTTAAGATCGCGCTACAAAAATACACCTTCAAGAATGCAAAAATCACTTATGAGGATGCATCGATGGATTTCAAGATGCAATTAACAGGATTCAATCATGAAGGGAAAGGCGATTTTACCCAAGATTTATTTGTTCTTGAAACCCTTTCAGAAGCAGAAACCTTTTCAGTTGCCTATGGCCCTGTAACCTATTTAAACAAGGTACATGCCACCATAAAAGCAGACTTGGAAATGGATTTAAAAAATTTCAAATTTACTTTTAAAAACAATGAATTTAGTTTGAATGAATTGGTATTTGGATTTGATGGATATCTGGCCATGCCGAAAGAGGATATTGATATGAATTTAACTTTTCATGCCAATAAAAATGAATTTAAAAATTTCATTTCGATTTTACCTGCCATTTATACAAAAGATTTCAGTCAGGTTAAAAGTTCCGGAAAATTGGCTTTCAGTGGAAACGTCAAAGGTTTGATGACGGATAAAAAGACACCCTCCTTTGAGCTAAATCTGCAGGTAGAAAATGGTATGTTTAGATATCCATCCCTACCCACAGAGGTTCGCAATGTAAACATTTCACTACAAATCAAAAATCCTGATGGAATTCCAGACCATACGCTGATAAATCTTGCCAAGCTACATTTTGAAGCAGGAAAAGATCCTTTTGATGCCCGGCTGATTGTAAAAACGCCTATTTCAGATGCACAAATAGATGCTACACTAAAAGGAAAAATAAATTTTGAAAATATACAGAATATCGTTCCGTTGGAAAAGGGAACGATATTAAAAGGAATCCTTGATGCAGACTTCGCTGCAAAAGGAAAAATGTCGACTATTGAAAACAAAAGATATGAGGACTTTTATGCAGCAGGGAAAATGCGGATTCAACATTTTAAGTATTCGGGAGCAGGTTTTTCTAGGACCATTGATATGCCTGAAATGAGCATTGATTTTACGCCCAAAAATGTAAACTTAACATCCTGCAATTTGAAAATTGGAAAAACAGATTTGCGCATAAAGGGTTCGCTTGACAATTTTATTGCTTACGCCATAAAAAATGAAACCTTAAAGGGCACCCTTGAAATCAATTCCTCTCTTCTTGACCTCAATGAATTGATGGGAGAGGAACAGAAAAATGAAGAGAAAAAAAGCGATACCGCCACCCTTCGTGCCATTAAAATACCCGGAAACATTGACTTTTCGGCGACGTTTTCGGCAGGCACCATTTTGTATGAAAAAATGATTCTGAACAATTTTAAAGGAAAAATGTCCATCAAAGAAGAGAAGGTCAATTTGGAGAATATTGATTTACAAGCGCTAGATGGATCGATGCATGTAAATGGACTTTATGATTCCCATGATTTAAATGCACCCAAAATTAGTTTTGGATTAGAGGTAAAAGACCTTGATATTCAAAAGACCATCAAAATATTCAATACGGTGAGTAAGCTTGCCCCCATTGGAGAAAAATGCAATGGTAAAATATCCAGTACTTTCCATTTTTCAGGTAGCTTAGATCAACATATGCAAATGCAATTAAAAACATTAAGTGGTGGTGGAAATTTAAAAAGCAAAGCAATATCTGTGAATAACTTTGAGCCTCTTGCAAAACTTTCTGATCATTTAAAGATAGAAAAATTTAAAAAGATGGAGCTTAAAGATTTAAATATTTCCTTTCAATTTAAAGATGGAAAAGTATTTATTGACCCATTCACCTTTGAAACTGGAAGCATAAAAACGACGGTGCAGGGAAGCAATGGATTTGACCAAAGCATTCAATATGATATAAGCATGGACATTCCCAAAACCATTTTGGGTTCAGCTGCCAACCAGGTAATGGATGGACTTATTTCAAAAGCCAATGAAAAGGGAGCGAAGTTCAGCATGGGAGATCAAATGCATGTAGAAGCGATTATAAGTGGGACCGTAGCGAAACCAGTGATAACAAGTCATCTCAAGGGAGATGCTCAGAATGCGGTATCGGACTTAAAAAATAAGGCCTTGGAAGAATTGGATAAAAAGAAAAAAGAGGCAGAAGAAAAAATAAAATCAGAAGCCGAAAAAATAAAAAAGACCGCAGAGGAAAAAGTAAATGCTGAAAAAGAGAAGTTAAAAAATGAAGCAGAAAAGATAAAACAAGAGGCTGCAGATAAAGTGAAAGCTGAGCAAGAAAGAATCAGGCAAGAGATTGAGAAGAAGAAAAAAGAGGCAGAAGAAAAAGCCAAAAAAGAGGCCAAAGAAAAACTAAAAAATCTATTTAAATAACCTTGATAATTTTCCCTTTTCGCATGAATTATTCATATATACATGTTTTCATTTATTTATGTATTCTAACCGTATTTTCCAACGTATATGGGCAGGAAATGGAGCCCAGCTGTGGCGGTCACAAAGAAAAAAAGGCCTTTAATTTGTTTGAAAAAGCCAAGAAAAACAGTGTATATCCAGAGGCCAAAAAACAGGTAGAAGAAGCATTGGAAATTGATCCGGAATTTTCTGACGCAGCATTTTTTATCGCCAATAGAGCGAAAAGATATCAGGATATAAAGGCCGCCATCAAATATTATAACAAAGCCATTGAAATATGTCCGGAGAAATATCCGGAGGCCTATTTCAACTTGGGTTCGTATTATTTTAGCATTGCAGATAGCATACATTTGACGAACTATACTGATGCCATCAAATACCTGGAAAAATTCATCGCTTTCGAAGAAAGTCCGGAAGAGCTAAAAAATGCGACGAAAAGAAAAAACATGGATGATGCACGCATGGAAGCAGAAAAATATCTGAAAAGCGCAAAATTTTTGTCAGAGGCATTTACGCATCCTGTACCTTTTAAACCGCAAATCGTAGGGGGCATTTCAACAACTGCAGATGAAGTTCTTCCCATTATCTCACCAGATCATGAACTTGCCTTTTATACCCGCAGATACGAAATCAAATCCAAAGGAGGTATTATCGAACAAAGCAGTTGGAAAGAAAAATTTGTATTAAGTGAACTTGCAGAAGGCCACTTTAATGAAGGTGCTCCTCTGCCCTCTCCATTCAATGAAAACAACAATGAAGGAGGTGCCAGCATTACCGCTGATAATCAAAGCTTATATTTTACCATTTGTAAACCCGATGGTACCGGTTATAACAATTGCGATATTTATTATTCAAAAATGGAAAATGGAAAGTGGTCACCCATCAAAAATATTGGTCCTTCCATCAATGGAACCAATACGTGGGAAGCGCAACCATCGATAACGGCAGATGGAAAAACGCTTTATTTTACGAGCATCCGAGAAGGAAATTTGGGCTTCAGCAAAGATAACTTTACTGCAGATATTTATAAATCTGTTAAAAATGAAAAAGGGGAATGGGGAAAAGCAGAAAACGTTGGAAAGCCTATCAATACCAATGGAGATGAGAAGTCACCTTTTATCCATACCGATTCTCAGACCTTATATTTCGCATCAAACGGGCATGAAGGAATAGGTGGCTATGATATCTTTTTCGTGAAAGGAAATGAAAAAGGAAAGTTTGAAAAACCAAAAAATATTGGCTATCCCATCAATACCCCTGCCGATGAACTCAGTTTTTTTGTCAGTACCGATGGCAAAGAGGCCTATTTTGGTTCCAAAAGAATAAAAGGAAAAGGCGGTTATGATTTGTATTCATTCCCCTTGTATAAGGATGCCCGTCCGGAAAAAGTTTTGTTCGTAAAAGGGACCTTAACAGATGAAAATGGAAAGGTACTTACAGATGCAAAAATTCAAATTAAAAACATGACTACCAAAGAAATTTTGGAAGTACCGGTAGACCAAAGCCAGGGAAAATATGTGGCTGTTATTACATTGAAAAAAGAAGAAGATTATGTAATGACGGTAAAAAAAGATGGATATGCTTTTGATAATAAAGTATTTTCTTCTCATGATAGCACCTTTAGCCAACCCAGCAAAGTGGATGTAAAAATCAAGCCCTTAGAGATTGGGAAAGCCTACACCATCAACAATCTCAATTATGCGAGCAAGTCGGCTGAGCTCACTGAAAATTCAAAATTTATTTTGGAACAGTTTATGGATTATTTGAAAGAATATCCCCAAATAAAGATTGCTATTTATGGGCATACCGATAATGTAGGAGACGATGAAAAAAACAGGCTACTCTCTGAGCAAAGAGCCTTGATGGTTTATAATTATCTCATCGCAAATCAAATTTCAGCAGAGCGGCTTTCCTATAAGGGATTTGGGAAGATCAAGCCTTTGGCTACGAATGATACCGAAGAAGGCAGGGCTAAAAACAGGCGAACAGAATTTGTGATTGTTGCCAAATAAAGACTATTGATATT
>CANKSK010000030.1 GCA_947485425.1 Bacteroidota bacterium
AAATTTCATTGGCATAATACTTGTAAATATTTTCAAAAATAAATTTTATAACACCTAAAAAACTATTTCTATGGTATCTACAATCAAAAAATTCGTATTTTTTATTGCATTGGCTACAGGTAGTGGATTTCTGGGAGCAGCTGCTTATCGGGCTGTATATGAAAAAAGTTCAATTGCCTTAAAAATGCAAGAAGGTACGCCTTCGCAATTTGCCTCCTATAAAGGAGATGCGCCTGAAACATCTGTCGATTTTATAAAGGCAGCAGAAATGACTGTCCACTGCGTGGTGAATGTGAAAACGTATTTTAACCAACAGATTTCGAATGGTTTTGACCCCTTTCGGGATTTTTTTTATGGACAACGCCAACAACCTGAATTTAGGCAAGCAGAAGCTAGTGGCTCTGGTGTAATCATTACCGATGATGGATATATCGTTACCAATTATCATGTCATCGAAAATGCTGAAAAAATAGAAATCACCTTAAATGACAAAAGAAATCTAACCGCTAAACTTATTGGCTCTGACCCTACTACGGATTTGGCTCTTTTGAAAATTGAAGGTACAGGTTATCCCAGTGTAATTTACGGTAATTCAGATGATTTGAAAGTGGGGGAATGGGTCTTGGCTGTTGGAAACCCCTTTAATCTGACTTCCACCGTTACTGCCGGTATTGTCAGTGCCAAAGCTCGGGATATCAATATTTTGTCTTCTCAATTTAAAATTGAATCCTATATTCAAACGGATGCTGCCGTAAATCCTGGTAATAGTGGTGGCGCCCTTGTAAATACCCGTGGAGAGCTCATTGGCATTAACTCTGCAATTGCTTCAAATACAGGTTCATATGCGGGTTATTCTTTTGCCGTTCCTGTAAATATCGTTAAAAAAGTAGCCAACGATTTATTGGAATATGGAAGTGTGCAAAGGGCTTTCATTGGTGTTAATATTCGTGAAGTAGATGCCAAGCTTGCCTCGGAGAAAAATCTAAAAAATATCAAAGGGGTTTATGTCGAGGGCATTACTCCCGGAGGAGCCGCGGCAGATGCGGGCATCCGTGCTGGTGATATCATTACCCGTGTCGCTGGAAATGCGGTAAACACTTCACCGGAATTGCAAGAACAAGTTGGCAAGTACAGACCTGGTGATAAAATTGAAGTGGTTATCGTTCGTGAGGATGTTGAAAAAGTCTTAAAAATGGAGTTGAAAAACAAGGAGGGGAATACGGAAATCATTAAAAAAGACAAAAATGCCATCATTTCGATGTTGGGTGCTGAATTTGAAACCCTTTCCGCTGAGGAACTTCGCAAATTGAATATTCAAGGCGGCGTTAAAATTTCCCGTCTTAGCGGTGGAAAATTAAGAAGTGCCGGTATTCGGGAAGGATTTATTATCACTTCTATTGATAAAAAAGAAATACGAGATACGGATGATTTGGTATTTATGTTGAAAAATAAAAAAGGTGGTGTTCTCATTGAAGGCGTCTATCCCAACGGAATGAGAGCCTTTTATGGCTTTGGTATTTGATTTTATTGGTGTTGTAGATGAAAAAACCGCGGAAAGCTTTATCTTTATTGGCGAATAAGGATTTTCGCGGTTTTTTTATTTTTTGTATGATGCAACATTTTGTTGAAAAATAACGTATTCCCATAGTTGTAAAATTTTGAAAAAGCAATACCTTCGCACCCATAAAAGAAGCAGATACTTTATTTCATCCTTTGCACGATATAGCAGATTTGAAATTTCTAAATAAACCAAACCAACATGAGGCAGCTAAAAATTACCAAGTCCATTACCAACAGAGAAAGTCAATCTCTGGAAAAATATTTGCAGGAAATTGGACGTGAAGAATTGATCAGTGCAGAAGAGGAAGTGATTCTTGCCCGAAAAATTAGGGACGGTGATCAAAAAGCGCTTGACAGACTCACCAAAGCCAATTTGCGATTTGTGGTATCTGTTGCCAAGCAATATCAAAACCAAGGTTTAAGTTTGCCCGATTTAATCAATGAAGGAAATTTAGGTCTTATCAAAGCGGCCAAAAGATTTGATGAAACCAGGGGATTTAAGTTTATTTCTTATGCCGTTTGGTGGATTCGTCAATCCATTTTACAAGCTTTGGCTGAGCAATCACGTATTGTTAGGCTTCCCTTGAATCAGGTGGGCTCCCTTAACAAAATTAGCAAAGCCTATTCTAAACTTGAGCAGCAGTTTGAACGTGAGCCTTCTGCCGATGAGCTAGCTACCGTTCTAGAGCTTCCTTCTGATAAAATTGCAGATACCATGAAGGTGTCAGGCAAGCATATTTCAATGGATGCTCCTTTTGTGCAAGGAGAAGACAATAGCTTGATTGATGTTCTTGAAAATCAGGATTCTCCTCGTGCTGATAGCACATTGATGTCAGAATCTCTGCAAAAAGAAATTGAAAGATCTCTCAATACCCTTACCGAAAGAGAACGTGAAGTCATCAAGTTGTTTTTTGGAATTGGCATGAACCATGGACTTACTTTGGAGGAGATTGGTGCGAAGTTTGACCTTACCCGTGAAAGAGTGAGGCAAATCAAAGAAAAAGCCATTCGCCGACTCAGACATAAGTCGAGAAGTAAACATTTAAAGGCCTATTTGGGCTAATCAATAAACCTGCATAAAACCTTTTATGCAGGTTTTTTTTATCAATAGAAAAAAACAGAAAACGATTCTAAATATGAATACTGAAAACTTAAATACGAATTCTTTGTCTGCACAAAATGTGTATGAAAATGAACTAAAATCATGGATTGAAGAAGAAAAAGCCGCGATTGTTTTAATAAGCATTGTCGGTAAGCTTTGGCTTGATAAATCGGTTGAGCTGGTAATCTTTCGAAATCGTTTGATTGATAGAAGTGGAAGTGAAATGTTAAACCTACACCTCTATGCAAAAAACATTGTTAAAAAACCCATCAATATCTATGATACCGTAGCGATTGCCAGTGAGATGCTCAATATGGAGCTTGCTCCTTCCCGCATTGATATCGGCCGCTTAGGTGCCGAATGGCTGATGGAAAAAAATAGTTTTAAAGATGTTGCTGATTTTTTATCTGTAAAATTGGCTAAATATACCGATGCTTCGAAATTTAGCTTGAAACCCAAAGATGTCATCTTGTATGGCTTTGGTCGTATTGGCCGTCTTGTAGCGAGAGAACTGGTTTCTCAATCCGGAAAAGGTGAGCAGCTCAGATTGAGAGCCATTGTGGCTAGATACAAAAATGAAGTTGAATTTATCAAACGGGCAGACTTGCTTCGTAATGATTCTGTTCATGGGCCTTTTTCGGGTACCATTGTAGAAGATTATGAAAATGGAACGCTAAATATCAATGGTCATTTGGTGCAGATGATTTCTGCAGGAGAGCCCGATAAAATCGATTATGAAAAATATGGTATTCAAGATGCTTTATTGATTGATAATACAGGTATTTCGCGCGATAGGGAGGGCCTTTCCAAACATTTGCTTTCCAAAGGGGTTGGAAAAGTTTTGCTTACCGCTCCGGGAAAGGGAGATATTCCAAATATTGTACATGGCATCAATCACAATGAATATACAAAGGATGATCGCATTTTTTCAGCGGCTTCTTGTACAACGAATGCCATTGTTCCTATCTTGACCGTTGTGGATCGCGCCTTGGGTATTGAACACGGGCATATCGAAACCATACATTCTTATACCAATGATCAAAACCTCTTGGATAATTTTCATAGTAAATATCGTCGGGGCAGATCTGCTGCATTGAATATGGTAATTACCGAGACGGGTGCAGATAAAGCCGTTGCCAAGGTTTTGCCTCAACTCACCGGAAAACTCACGGGAAATGCGGTTCGGGTTCCTACTCCCGATGTGTCATTGGCCATCCTGAATTTAGGAGTGTCAAAAGAAACCACTAAAGAGGATGTCAATGAAATTCTGCGGGAAGCGGCCTTATCAGGAAATCTTGTAGAGCAAATTCAATATTCTTTTTCCAATGAATTGGTGTCAACAGATGTCATCGGAAATCCTTGTGCTTGCGTGTTTGATAGTCCTGCTACCATCGTTTCAAAAAATAAAAAACATGTTGTGCTTTATGTTTGGTATGATAATGAATATGGATATAGTTTGCAGGTTGTCAGATTTGCCAAGCATCTATCTGAAGTCATTCGATTGAGATATTATTAAGATGCTAGAGTAGGTTCAGACTAGAGCCAAACAGCTTCTTCACGGCATTTCTAAAACCAAGCTGCATTGAAAATAAAAAATTCCCTTACGGAACCCTGGTACTTAAAATACTCTTTTTTTATTTTAGTTGTATTTGTTTTGACCTTATACATCAAAACAATTGGCCTAAGCTATAGTCGTCTGGATGATGATTTCTACATCCTTACACAGCAGTCTTCAAATGAAAAATGGTCTTCCTTGTTGGATGTATTCAATGAAGGGGTAGGAGGGAAAAGGGATATCTTATATCGCCCCGTATTCCGAACGACCTTTGTTTTTGAAAGCCACCTCTTGGCTCTTTTTCATCCTCAGGATTTTGCAAAAGCAGCAATCAAACTAGCCCATTTTGATAATATTCTGTTGCATATTATACAGGTTTTATTGTTTTTTCAACTGCTCATTTATTTGTCGTTTCATCGGCTCAATGCCTTGATGGCCTCTTTGCTTTTTGCTGCTCATCCCATTATGACTATGGCCGTGGCATGGGTGCCGGGTAGAAATGAGATGCTATTGTCTGTTTTTATGCTTGTTTACCTCATTGGCTTTATAAAATATGTTGATAAGCCCAATTGGAAATGGCTTTTGGTTCAGGTGATTGGCTTCATGCTGGCTCTTTTTTCAAAAGAAAATGCGGTATGTATACCCTTGGCTGCTATGGCTTATCTATTCTTCTTTAAAAGAAAAACCATTTCTAAAAAAACATGGCTTTTTTCTTTTCTCATTTGGATGCCTTCTATTTTATTATGGTATGTCATAAGAAATCAGGCCATTGAAGAAGGATATATCTATGGTAGTTTTGGTGAAATGATTTCTTTGTTTTTTCAAAGAGCGCCTGCAATTATTCAGTATACGGGTAAAATATTTTTTCCATTAAATTTATCTGTTTATCCTTATATAAAAGATACTTCTTTTATACCGGGAATACTTGCTATTGGAGGTCTTGTGTGGGTTGCTTTTACCAACAAACAACGCAATATGTCACTGATTGGTTTTGGTATGTTATGGTATGTTCTTTTTATTCTTCCCGCATTTGTGGTGCCTAAAAACCTCACCAATGCCATGTTTGAGCACCGCATGTATGTACCTTATACCGGTATGGTTTTTATCGTTGCAGGTGCTTTTCAGAATTGGAAAGTGTTTGGTGATTCGATGCGCAAAGGATTTGGTATTTCCCTTTTGGTTATATGCAGTATGATAAGCTTTCGGTATTTTAATGTTTTTGCTGACGAATTTTCTTTTTTTAAAAACGCTGTTGAAAACAATCCGCATTCGTCTCAGGCCTCTCGGATGTATGCAATGCAGCTGAATACAGCCGGAAAGCAAGAGCAAGCCATTGGGTATTTTGAGAAAGCTTTGGCTTTAGATTCAAATGAACTATTTGCCAATTATTATCTGGCTGATTTGTTGTATATGAATGAAAATGATTTAGACAAGGCCGCTTATCATCTAGATAGGGAAATTAAACTCAATCCTTTTTTTCTGGAAACCTATGGGAAAAGAGTTTATGTGGCCTATCAGCATCGCGATTTTCAAACCATTAAAAAGTTGATGCAAAATGTTTTGAAGATGTATCCCAATAATGAAATATCGAGTCTGAATTTATTGATTTCCTATATGGAGTTGGGTGAAAAAGAAAATGCCCATACCCATCTTGATAAGATGCTGAAAGCAGGTGTTGCTGTGGATACTTCCTTGATTCGAAAAGTAAAAAGCATGTAGTATTTTTCTATCTTTCTCTTTCTCATGCGCAAGAGGGTTTTTCTCTTGCTCTTGCTCAATACTTAAACGGCTTCAGTGGTCCCGGGCAGAATCGAACTGCCATCTAGAGTTTAGGAAACTCCTATTCTATCCGTTGAACTACGGGACCTTTATTTTTGTATCTGTCAGCTTACGGTACTGCCGTTTTCTGCCTCTTCAGAGGGGAGAACAAAAGACAATTTGCCATCAGTGTTTTCTGCCATCAGAATCATTCCATGTGATTCTATGCCTTTGAGCTTACGGGGCTGCAAATTTACTAAAATACTTACCTTCTGACCAATAATTTTTTCGGGATCATAAAAGCCTGCTATTCCACTGATAACAGTTCTCTTGTCTAATCCCGTGTCTATGAGTAGCTTTAGCAGTTTGTCTGTTTTAGGAACTCTTTCCGCTTCTAAAATGGTGCCTATTCTGATGTCAAGTTTTGAAAAATCTTCGTAGGTAATGGGTTCTTTTGCCGGATGAATATCTTTTTTTTCTTCTACTGTTTCTGAATCCATACCTATTGGTTTCTTTTTTAGTTTTTCTATCTGTATTTCTATTTCTTCATCCGTAATTTTGGGGAACAAAACTTCAGAAGCATTGATAGGATGTCCTGTTTTTAAATTTCCATTTTCAAGAAAAGAATTCCATTTGGAAGAATCTTCTGGGAGATTTAAGGTCAGGCAAAGGCGTTTTGCTGTGCTTGGTAAAAAAGGAAACATCAGTCGTGTTATTCTGACACATTCACATAAACAGATCTGTAATATTTTGTCGACTTTTCTTGCATCTGTTTTTATCAGCTTCCAGGGCTCGGTCATTTGCAGAAACTGATTGCCTTGCCTTGCCAAGTCCATCAATAAAGACTGTGCTTCACGGAATTTGAAATGATCAAGATTGCTGTATATTTGTTCCTCTGTTTTTGCTGTATTTTGAAGATATTCTTTTTCTTCATCTAAAGTAATTCCTGATACTTCAGGGACTTTTCCTTCACAAAAACGGTGTGTTAGGTCTACAACTCTTTTTATATAATTGCCTAGGATATCTGCCAATTCATTATTAATTCTGGCTTGAAAATCCTTCCATGAAAAATTACTATCGCTTGTTTCAGGGGCAATAGAGGTAAGTACATATCTCAGCTCATCCTGCCTGCTAGGAAAGTCCTCTAAATATTCATGCAGCCATACTGCGTGGTTGCGTGAAGTGGAAATTTTATCGCCTTCTAAATTGAGAAACTCATTGGCAGGAACAAAATCTGGCGTAATGTATGTGCCTTCTGCCATGAGCGTTGCTGGGAAAATTAAACAATGAAATACGATATTGTCTTTCCCTATAAAATGAATCAGGCGTGCGTCATCATCTGGATTTTCTTGTTTTTTCCAATATTTTTCCCAATCATCAGGGCGAAGCTCTTTGGTGGCCGATATATATCCGATAGGAGCATCAAACCATACATATAATACTTTGCCTTCTGCATCTGGTAATGGTACTTTTACTCCCCAATCCAAATCTCGGGTCATCGCTCTTGCTTGCAAGCCCTGTTTGAGCCAGGATTTACATTGCCCATAAACATTGGGTTTCCAATCTGAATGGGATTCTATATATGCCTCAATATCGGGCTGCATCTTATCAAGAGGCAGAAACCAATTTTTGGTTTTTCTGAGTACAGGCGTATTGCCTGATAGTGCCGAGCGTGGATTTATTAAATCCGTTGGATTTAATGATGATCCACATTTTTCGCATTGGTCCCCATAGGCACTTTCGTAGGCGCATTTAGGACAGGTTCCAGTAATGTATCGGTCAGCTAAAAATTGATTCGCCTGCTCATCAAAATATTGTTCAGTAGTCTCTTCAATGAATTTACCTTTGTCATAAAGTGTTTTGAAGATTTCTGAAGCTGTTTGGTGATGAATGGCCTTGCTGGTGCGAGAATAAATGCTGAATTCAATCCCGAATTGTTTAAAAGCATCGCCCATCATTTGGTGGTATTTATCAACAACTTCTTGCGGACTGATACCTTCTTTTTTTGCCTTGATGGTGATGGGAACTCCATGTTCATCTGAACCACAGACAAATAAAACATCTTCCCCTTTGGATTTGAGGTGCCGCACATAAATGTCTGCAGGCAAGTAGCAACCGGCTAAATGTCCAATGTGTATTGGTCCATTGGCATAGGGAAGTGCTGCTGTGATGATATGTCTTTTTGATTTTTTCAAGGGTACAAAGGTAGCTATTTATGTTAAATTTTTCATAATTTGTAATAGCTTTGGAATTTTGTTTTTATTTCGCACCGAATAATATGTGTTTTGATATGCAAAGACCTCAAAGTCTAAAGGTTGGAGATCAAGTTGTCATCGTGGCTACTGCTAGAAAGATTTCTCAGGAAGAAATTCAGGCGGCAATCAATGTTTTAAGGGCGTGGGGGTTGAAAGTCCATATTGGTAGCAGTATTGGTAAGGCTTTTCATCAATATGCAGGTACCGATGAGGAAAGAAGGCGCGACCTGCAGCAAGCGCTTGATAATCCTAAAATTGCTGCCATTTTTTGTGCCCGTGGGGGATATGGCAGCATGCGCATTGTTGATGATATTGATTTTACGGGTTTTAAAGCCCATCCCAAATGGCTTGTGGGTTATAGTGATATTACGGTTTTGCATGCGCATATTCAGCAAACTTGCGGTATACAAAGCATTCATGCCCTCATGCCTGTTAATTTTCCTGGTTTGCCTGTACACGATTCATCGATAAGTTCCCTAAAAACGGCCTTATTCGGGGATTCTTTGCACTATGTACATGCATTTGAAACGCCCGGAATGGGTCCGAAAAATCGACCTGGTGAGGCCACAGGTGTTTTGGTGGGGGGTAATTTGTCATTACTCTATGCCTTGCAAGGCAGCGTGTCGGATTTAAATACCCAGGGAAAAATTCTTTTTATTGAAGATCTTGATGAACATCTTTATCATATCGATAGGATGATCCTCAGTCTAAAGCGCTCTGGAAAATTGAAGCATCTTTCGGCTTTAATTGT
>CANKSK010000031.1 GCA_947485425.1 Bacteroidota bacterium
GCTTTACTTTGACATTGTCGGCATTTTCAAAGAATGTGTTTTTGATATAGTCTGGCGGTGCTACGCTAAAACCAATTGCTCCAACTTGCCAATTACCAAATTCAAGCCCTAGGCTTCCCCCACCACCGCTTGAAAGGAATAAAAATGGATACGCGTCAACGCTTAACTGAATAGGCGCTGGGTCTTTACCCATGCCTAAAATATGGCTCTGAAAGAAACTTGTTTTGTCTTGTGCAAATAGACTTGTTGTTATAAAAACAACTGCTAAGATTAAAATGGACTTTTTCATTGTGCTAATTGTTTAAATTATTTATAGCACAAAGTTCAGCCTAGGAGAGTCTATTTTTTGTTGACTATTGTTAAGATTTTCGTCTGGCTCTAATTCGGCTTAAACTTTCAGGGCTTATGCCTAAAAGATTTGCCAAATAACGCTGTGGCACTTCTTGAAATAAGTCAGGTCTTTGCTTAATCAATTTTTCAACTCTTTCTTCTGGCTTTTCAGATGATAATGACATCGCTATGTCTATGGTTCGCTGTGCCACCTGCTCCGCCATTATTCGCCCAAAAGATTCTATATTCCTATTTTCTACATAGAGCCTAAATAAGTGGCTTCTTTTAATTACAAATAGTTCAGCATCTTTAAGAATTTGAAAATAATAATTTGTAGATATATCTTGTGTGAGACTTTTGAAATCCGTTATAAAATTGTTATGTAAAGTAATATCACATGTTATTTCATTGCCATCTTTTATGTGATAGTGCCTGATAACTCCTGAATTCAAAAAAGCGACAAAATCACAAACCATACCTTCTTTTAGCAAGAATTCCTTTCTTTTGAGCTTCATTGGACTGAAATTTAATTTAATAGCTTCTTGGTCCGACTCCGTAAGTTGAATAAATTTTGAACAATAATTTAATAAGTTGTCAATCATTCTTTATCGTATACGTTTGTTGTCTTTTAGGATTGCATCTAAAAATATAGTTTAAAAGCAAGATGCAATTTTTGATTTGCAAGTATAGGTTTCAAGTGCATGCGTATGCTGGCTAGCAGGATTCTTTTATTTTAATAGAATGTAAATTTTGCTCTCAAGCATAGCTATTCAAAACCGCTTCTATATCAAGAGCAAACAGAATGATCGAAAGATTAAAGCCAATACCTATTTCGTGTAGATGGCTGCATAGGCATCAGTGGTGCCATTGGGGTCGTATACGGTGTAGGTGAAGTTGATTTTGGTGTCTGCCGCAATGCTTCCGGATCCGCTGATTTGGTCGCCAAGTATATCCTGGCTGGGTATGCTGATGCTGCTGCCGCTCAGGCTTGATTTTACATAATAGGCCGTGCTGCCTCCGATGTTGTTGAAGTTGCTTAAAATTAAATCGCTGCTGTTGGCGGCCGCTTTTGAAATGCTAACCGTAAAGACATTCTTTTTATTGGTTTTGGTATTGGTTTCTGAACATGTCCAGGAGCCCGTATATTTGTCTCTGCTATCGGCAGGCGTTGCCGGATCGAGTGTGTCTTTTTGACACGCATTGATAAAAATACCCATTGCTATCAAAAGCACGGCTGAAATTTTATAAGTAGTTTTCATGGGGGAAGAATTGATTTGCATTTTTATTTGTTTATTTTGTTTAATCTCATTTGCAGGTCGAGGCGGTGCTTTCTGGCTGTGTCTTTTGCGATGTCGTAACCGGCATCTGCATGCCTGATGACACCCATGGCCGGGTCGTTGTGCAATACGCGGCGCAGTCGTCTCTCTGCATCAATCGTGCCATCGGCAACAATGACCATGCCTGCGTGTATAGAATATCCGATGCCTACCCCGCCGCCATGGTGCAGCGATACCCAAGAGGCGCCTCCTGCAGTATTGATCAGGGCATTTAACACCGGCCAGTCGGCAATGGCATCGGAGCCATCGAGCATGCTTTCTGTTTCTCGGTTTGGAGAGGCTACCGAGCCTGTATCCAGGTGGTCTCTGCCAATTGCGATGGGTGCCTTTACATTACCTTCTTTCACCAATTGATTAAAGGCCAGTCCTGCTCTTTCTCTTTCTCCTTGTCCCAGCCAGCAGATTCTTGCGGGTAGTCCCTGAAAGGCAATTTTCTCCTGGGCAAGGGTAATCCACCTTTTTAGCCCTTTGTTTTCAGGAAACAATTCAAGGATGGTTTTATCTGTTTCGTAGATGTCGTTAGGGTCTCCCGATAGTGCCGCCCAGCGGAAAGGGCCTCTGCCCTCACAGAACTGAGGCCTGATGTATTCGGGCACAAAGCCCGGAAAGTCGAAAGCATTTTTCACGCCTCTGCTGAGGGCTTGTCCGCGTAGGTTGTTGCCATAGTCAAAGGTGATGGCCCCATTTTTTTGTAGCTGCAACATCTGTTGCACATGCTTGGCCATGCTGTCGAGAGAATGCTCGATATATTGTTTGGGATTTTTTTCGCGCAGCACTTTTCCTTCTTCTACGCTCATGCCTTGCGGCAGATAGCCCACCAGTGCATCATGGGCAGAGGTTTGATCGGTAAGTACATCGGGTGTGATGCCTCTATCGATAAGGGTTTGTAATAGATCGATAATGTTGCAAACGATGCCAATAGAAAGGGCCTGTTTGTTTTCTTTTGCCTGCAGTGCCAGCGCAATGCCTTCATCAATGCTATGCGTCATGATGTCGATATAGCGGGTGTCAAGGCGTTTTTGTATTCTCCACTCTTCCACTTCTGCTGCCAGGCAGATGCCTTCATTCATAGTGATGGCAAGGGGTTGAGCGCCACCCATGCCGCCCAGTCCGCCGGTAACACAGATTTTGCCGGCAAGGCTGCCCGTAAAATGTTTTCTAGAAAGCTCAGCAAAAGTTTCATAGGTGCCCTGCACAATGCCTTGAGAGCCTATGTATATCCATGATCCGGCAGTCATCTGTCCATACATGGTGAGGCCTTTTTTTTCCAGTTCTCTGAAGTTTTCCCATGTAGCCCAATGGGGTACCAACATGGAATTGGAGATGAGCACCCTAGGTGCATCGGCATGAGTAGGCAAGATGCCTACGGCCTTTCCCGATTGGATGAGCAAGGTTTCGTCATTTTCCAAGTCGCGTAAGGCTTTTACGATGAGGTGAAAAGCCTCCGGATTGCGTGCGGCCTTTCCCGTACCCCCATATACGATGAGGTCTTCAGGACGTTCTGCCACTTCAGGGTCGAGGTTGTTGTGTAGCATGCGAAGCGCTGCTTCCTGCAACCAGCCTTTACAGCTGATGTGGGTTCCCGTAGGGGTTTTGAGGGTAGAGATATCGAGCTTATTCATGTACATCAAAAATAAGTAAATATTTTTTGTGTTTACATCCGAAAGATAATTTTTCGCCTCAAGAATTTAAAACTATATTTAGCCATTGAAAAGATATGGGTTGCCATTCGTAAATTCATGACATGGAAAAGAAAAGATGCAATTGGTGCCTTTCATCAGAAAAGATGATACATTATCACGATCAGGAATGGGGTGTGCCGGTGCATTCAGATATAAAACTATTTGAATTCTTGGTTTTGGATACCTTTCAGGCGGGCTTGAGCTGGTCAACGGTATTGAACAAAAGAGAAAATTTCAGCAAAGCCTTTGCCGCATTTGATGCCGAAAAGATTTCGCGATTTACGGATGCCAAACTAGAAAAAGTCCTTTTGGATCCCGGCATTATACGCAACCGCTTGAAAGTTTTTGGAACAAGGAGCAATGCCATGGCTTATTTAAAAATCCAGGAAGAAGTAGGTAGTTTTGATGCCTTTATCTGGCAGTTTACCGATGGCAAGCCGTTGCTGAATGCAAGAAAGAACATGAAGGAAATGCCCGCAAGCACCCTACAGTCTGATGCGATGAGCAAGGAATTGAAGAGACGGGGTTTTACCTTTGTGGGTACCACCATTTGCTACGCCTTTATGCAGGCCGCCGGTATGGTGAATGATCACCTAACAGATTGTTTTAGATATGATGAACTTACACAAATGACGTACTGATGAAAAAACAAAAAATGATGAAAAAAATGATTTCTAAAAAAGCAATTGGATTCTTTTGTTTACTGCTCGTTTTGTCGGCGAAGCTTTATTCACAAGCCCTTCCGAGTAGTTTAACGGATGGTAAATACTATACCGTAAACGGAAAAAAATTATGGGTGGTGAGTTTCGGAAAAGGGGATCCCTTGTTTTTTGTTGCCGGTGGTCCGGGAGGGGCGCATCTGGGTTTGCGCAGTTTCGATTCCTTGTCAACGACCAATACCCTGGTTTATTTTGATGGCTATGGCAGGGGGAAGTCGGATACCGCTCAACAGCTGTCAGCCTATTCTTTGTCGGGCGACATCGAAGATGTAGAGGGCTTGCGCAAGGCGATGGGCTTTGGGCAGATCAACATCCTCGGGCATTCCTATGGCGGTCTTGTGGCCCAGGGGTATGCCCTTAAATATCCTGCAAATGTGAAGCACCTGATAGTCGCCAATTCCTTTCATAGCTTTGTGATGTGGCAGGAAAATGATGACAATTCAAATCATGAAATCAAGACCAATTATCCCGAAGTTTGGGATTCATTGATGTTGATACGCAATGCCGGGGCCATCTCGAGTGATCGGCAGCATCAGGATATCTATGGTAAGGTTCCCTATGGGTTTTTATATGCCTATAATCCGGATCGTTTTTTGAAACGCGGCAGTGTAAAATATCCCAATGCCTTTAATGCCGCCTTGTATTATCAGATGGTAGGTCAGGATGGTGATTTTATTGTGGGCAGTGATATTGGGAATTTTGATTTCAGAAAGGAGCTGCGAAATCTAAAGATGCCGATACTGATCATTGCCGGGAGGTATGACAGGGTTTCGGTGCCTTGGATGGCGGTGAAATACAAGGACTATTGTCCGCAGGGGAAATTTGTGATGTTTGAAAGGAGTGGTCACAATCCGCAGGTAGAAGAGCCGGCAAAGGAGTTTCAGTTGATTCGGGAGTTTTTGGGGAATTAGATGTATAGCGGGTATACAGGTTCTTCGAAGGGAGCGGTTGGTCTTCTTCTTGCTTTTAATGTAGTGTTTTGTTTACATAAATAAACAAAGTGCTTTCTGCTGCTTCTTAATGTAGTATTTTGTTTACATTAATGATTGGGATGCTGCGAAAATGAAAGGGTGGTGAAGGTTTTTGGGCTCAATTCAAAACCACTGTACCGGTATTGTCGATTTCTCTTAAATCGACGGGTACGAGCTGGGTAACGCCCATCTCTACCATGGTAACGCCGTAAATGATGTCGGTACTGGCCATGGTGCGCTTGTTATGGGTGATGATGATGAACTGCGACTCTTGCGAAAACTTCTTGATGATTTTATTGAACTTGTCAATGTTGGTATCATCAAGTGGTGCGTCAACCTCATCGAAAATACAGAATGGCGCGGGTTTCAGCAGGTAGATGCCAAAGAGCAATGCGGTGGCGGTGAGTGTTTTTTCTCCTCCTGAAAGTTGATTGATAGACAAGGGGCGCTTGCCTTTGGGCTGCGCGATGATATTGATTTCAGCATCCAAGGGGTTGTTGATATCTGAAAGTACCAAATCGCAGCGGTCTTCTTCTGAAAACAGCGAGCGGAACACATTGATAAAGTTTTCACGAATGGCCGTATAGGCGCTCATGAATTTTTCTTTTGCAGTGTTGTCAATCTCCTCAATGGTTTGCAGGAGGGAGGCTCTTGCATTGCTGAGGTCTTCTTTTTGGGCAATGATGAAATCATATCTTTCTTTGATTTCAGTATAGGCCTCAACGGCCATGGGGTTGATAGGCCCAAAATTTTGCAGCTGATTCTTTATTTTTTCAGAGCGGTCTCTCAGCTCTTTTTCTTCACTTGGGTTGAGGTTTTCTTCGCTGGCAATGATATCTTCTATTTGAATGCCGAACTCCGCACCTAAGCGTTCTTTTAAGGAGTTGAGCTGTATTCTGATTTCCGTTACCTTGTCGCGAATGGATTGCAGCAACACATCGGCTTGTTCTTTTCTTTTGCGGATGTCGCGGATGTTGTTTTCTATTTCTTCAATATTGCCTCTTGACTTGTAATATTCTGCTTCCACCTCGGCAACGGCTTTCTCTTGGTTTTCTTTGTCTTGGTAAAGCTCCACCAGCTTGTTGTCGTAATCTGTAGCGTTGGAAACAATTTCATTGACCTGTTGCTGTACTTTTTCAAGTTCGGCGCCATTGTCACCGATGAGCTTGGAAAGGTTTTCGGTTAGGTTTTTCTGATAGCTGAGGTCGCGCTGAAGGCTGGTGATTTTATTTTGTTGCTGAACAAAAACGATGTTCTGCTGATTGTATAAATTGCTTTGCTTGCTGAGGCTGTAGTTGCTTTCGTCAATGGCCTTTCGTGTCGTATTGACACGTTCAGTGATTTCGGCATGGCTGCTTTTCAGGCTATTGATTTTTTCCAGAAAGGCTTCGTCGTCGAATCTGCCTTCTCCGCCGGCCTGCATGTGTTTGTCTATTTCTGCTATTCTGCTAGAAACTTTTAGCAGTGCACTTTTTTGCTGTTCCAGTTTGCTGCGCAAAGAAAAATACTGGTTGTTGATGCCGCTGATTTCATTTTGCAGTTGGTTTTTTCTACCCATCATCACACGGGCTTCTTCCTTCTGTTTTTGCATCCCTGCATGGAGGGTATCAACGGAGGATTTAACCTGTAGGCGATGACTTTCTAGGGCTTTGATTTCGGTAGAAAGTTTTTCGAGATTTTTTACCCTGCCAATTCTTTTACCATCAAACAGTCCGATAGAACCACCGGATAAAGAAATATCTGTTTTATAGAACTTGCCATTTTGCGAGAGCAGAATGATGCCGGGATATTTTTCGGTATCTATAGAGGTGATGCTTTCCTGCTCAGCAGTCATAATCATCACATCATTCAGCAAATAGTGACACAGATTTTTATACTTGTCATCAATTTCAATCAAATCGATGGCGCGCAAGCAATTGGGAAGGTCTATGTTTTTGTTTTCAAGCTGCATCTTGTTGAAGGCCTCGAGCATAAAAAAGTATGCACGCCCTTTAGAGGCTTCATTCAATAAATTAATAGCTTGCTGTGCTTCGAGGATGTTGTCTACAATAAAATAATTCATGTAGGGCTCCAGAAAATTTTCGATAGCGGCTTTGTATTCCTGCTTGCAGGTGATGATGTCAGAAAGCAAAGGCGCATTTTTGGTTTGCGAAGCATTTTTTTTCAAAAACTTGATAGATTCAGGGTAGCCCTCTAAGTTGTCTATCATGCTTTTGGTGAGATTGAACTCATTTTGCTTGGCATCGAGTTTTCTGTTCTCGGCGATGAGTTCGTCGTTGAGCTCTTTTAAATTTTGCTCAAATTTTCTGATCTTTTGTTGGAAATCTTCTTCCCCTTCCTGCATGCCTGCAAACTCTTCTTCCTTATCGGCTTTCTTTTCGCCGATGAGGGTGAACTGCTCTTCTGAATTCAGGATTTCTTTTTCGAAGGTATTTTTTTCCTGGTTTAATCTTTCCAATTCATTGAGCAGCGATTGTTTTTGCGTTTGCTGAATGGCTTGGTTTTTTTCCAGTTGATGAATTTCTGACTGAATCTTCTGTTCTTCAGCAACCCATTTTTTCATATCGGATTGCACCAGCTCATTCTGGATTTTCTCCTTGTCTACAGCTGCTTTCAGCTCATTGAGCAAGGCTTCAATTTCTATTAGTCGTGATGACTCGGTTTCTTTTTCGGTTTCAAATACTTTGATGGCGTCTTGCGCCTTTAGTATTTGTGTTTTGTCATTATTTAACTGTATGTTCAGATTGCTTTCTCGGTCTTGAAGAAACTTCAATCTTTCATTTTTAATTTTTTTATCGCTTTCATATAGGCCAATGCTAGCAAGCTTTTCATTGAGCACTTTTTGAACGGCACTGAGGTCTTTTTCTTTTGAAAGGCTTTCGAGTTTTATCTTTTCGTGCTCGGCTTCTGTTTGGGCCAGCTTGGCATCCAGTTCGGCTTTTACATTTACTTGGTTTTCATCTTGCCCTTGCAACTCAGCATAGTTTTGCTGAAAATATTGAATGGAAATACCCGCCAGTTGAACGCTCAGCACCTTGTATTCATCGCGCAGGCGATAGTACTTTTCCGTTTTCTTTGCTTGAGACTCCAGGGTCTTCATGTTTTTTTCCAATTCAAAAAGCAAGTCATTAACCCTGTTTAAATCGGCCTCGGTTTCTTCGAGTTTCTGGAAGGTTTGTTTTTTGCGGATCTTATATTTGGAAATTCCTGCAGCCTCTTCGAAAAGGAGTTTGATGGTATTGTGCTTGTCATTCAGAATTTCATCAATCATTTTCAACTCGATGATGGAATAGGAATCGCTGCCGATACCCGTATCCAGAAAAAGGTCGGTGATGTCTTTCAGACGGCAGCTTACGCCGTTTAATTCATATTCGCTTTCGCCACTTCTATAGAGTTTACGGGTAATGGTAACGGTGGTAAACTCCGTGGGTAAAATATTTTTGGTATTTTGAAAAGTCAGAGATACTTCGGCAAGGTTGGCAGGCTTTCTGTTTTTGGTACCATTGAAAATGATGTTCTCCATTTTTTCAGAGCGCAGCATTCTGGTTTTTTGTTCTCCCAATACCCAGCGTATGGCATCCACTACATTAGATTTTCCCGAACCGTTGGGACCAACGATGGAAGTAACTCCTTTGTCGAAGTGAATAATAACTTTATCGCCGAAACTTTTAAAGCCTTTTATTTCAAGGGATGATAATCTCATAGTTCTGATGCGCTAAGAAAAAAACGAAAGCAATTAAGCTGCTCCGTGACAGTTTTTAAATTTTTTTCCGCTACCACATGGACAGGGTTCGTTTCTATTTATTTTTTGTTCCACTCGCACCGGCTGGGCTTTGGGTTCAGCA
>CANKSK010000032.1 GCA_947485425.1 Bacteroidota bacterium
AAACAATATGCGAATGGAAATAATATCTTGCTTCCCAATGTATCGGCAGTAGCAGATGGCGATTTTGTAAATGCCAGCAGCTTTTATGGGTATAGCGGTGGCGTGGCTGATAATAACAACTATCAATGGGATGCCCAATCAAATTCTTCTGTTGTGCAGCCCTCGATATTTGATCAAATCAATATGTTTATCAGCCCTGTATCCGTTAATGATATGAATTATTGTTCTGCGATGCAGTATAGCAATCCCAACTGTGGAAATACAGTTGTTGATGGACCCAATATTTCTCTTGCCTATCCCAATAATACGCCTTTGAGCGGTTCCTATAATTTGTCCGCAAGCGCTGAGCAAATCAATGCCGGTAACTTGAAAGGGGGCGGTAACAATTATTTTTCACAGCAACAGCTTGATCCGAATGGTGTGCAAAGTTATTGCGTGGCAACCTATGGAAAGGGATGGAGAATACCTACTGATATTGAAATGGGTCATACTACCAATACCTATGGATGGAATATGGGTATTGATCCATCCTACAATGCCACTGTAGGCGGAGGCGATTACCATCTCTGGACTTCAGCCAGAGAAATCCCCAATGGAATGGGTGGCAGATTTATCCTCTGGCCTTTGGGAACCAATCAAAATGGCTATTGGGATGGCAATGGCGTATCTGCAACAAACCAAAAAGTACGCTGCGTTTACCAAGGAAGATAATCGTTTTGCTATTTGGGCTTGAATAGATTCAATCTACTGACGAGTCTCAAGCATCTTTAAAATTAGGCCTCGTCGTTCGTGTTCCGCTCTTGACAGAATGTCGATGCTTTTGCCTCCCGCACAATATTCAGTAGCAAGTTTTTATTTGTAATCATTGGCAGTCGCGAGCGACCTGCTCGTGACCGCATAATGCTCGATTGCGATTTTTTCTATCTAATCACCGTTACATGTCCCGTTAACGGTTTTAATACTTTGCCTTTGTAATTAGACTTTACAATGTAATAGTATACACCTGCTGAAACCAGGCTTTCACTCTTGTTTTTGCCATCCCATTTGAATGCGGAATCGCTTGATTCAAAAACAATTTCGCCCCAGCGGTTATAAATTTTAATTTCAAAACTGCTGAAATCTACTTTTTGATCTGTTTCGAAATAATCATTAAATCCATCAGAATTTAGCGTAATCACATTGGGTAATGTGATTTCATGAAAACAATTATCTGTTTGGTTTACTTGTATTTTCATGATTTTGGGGCAAACATCAGCGATCTTTTTAATGTTGGCAACATAGAGGCCTGGGTTATCAACGGTAATTTGTTGTGTCGTCAATCCATTGTTCCAAAGGTACTTTGCTCCGGAAATGTTTCCATCAAGCACCAATGTTTCTCCTGAGCAGATGCTATCTTTTTTGTGAATAGAATCCGGAAGCAATACACTGACATGAATGCTATCCATCTTCATGCAGCCTCCCGCAGCAGTAACACTTACCTGATAGGTAGAGGTGCTGTCTGCGGTGATGTTCTCTGAAGCATTTGTTCCAATGGATGTTTTATCTTTCGTCCATTTGTAGCTGTAATATTGACCCAAGGGGGTGTTTAAAGTAAGCGGACTATTTTTGCAAACGGTGGTATCGCTTCCTGCATTTACTACAGGATATTTTGTGACAACCACTTTCCCATTTCCTGATGATCCTCCGCATTGCAGCGATGTGGCATCAATAAATATATGGTAGATGCCGGCGGTATTGAAAACCATATCAATTTCGTTGTTCGCAAGGTTTGTAATGTTGCCTCCAGATGCAGACCAATCATAATACGTATTGCCTTGGAAAGGCACGCTGAATTGAATCGTGTCGCCCACACAATATATTGGTGGACTGCTGATCGTTACGTCGGGAGGGCCTATAACATAAAGAGATGTGGGTGATGGCATGGGGCCCTTGCACCCAAAATTGGTTTCCTGAACTGTAAAAGTGAGGACAGAAGGCTGTCCTGTGATAATGCCCAAAGTGTTTGAATTGGCCCCATCGGGGGATTCAAAGGGCATTCCAAAATTAATCTGGTTGCAAGTCCATAAATAAGTTGAATTGCTGGAGGCATTATATGGATTGAAAAATAAAGTGACATTACTACCTCCTGAGGCACAAACCGTATCATTCGGCAAAATGGTTATCAATGGTGCGCTGGCGTTGGGAGCCCCTATGCTCAGGCGGATAATGGTTCCAAGGGTGTTGTCAGAGGGATTTCCTTTGGTAGAAACCACTCTCAAATAATAATCGCCAGGAGCAAGTCCAAACTTTGATAAATCTTCTTTGCATGGAATGTGTATTTTTAACACCGTATCTTGCGTAGCGGTTACCTTACCAAGTATTCCATTGGGGCCTACCTGTGCAAATGTTTTTTTGTTTAGCAGCTGCGTGGTATAGGTATTTCCTGATGGGTAAACTTCTGAAGAATTGAATGTATGAATGTCAATAGGAATGTTTTGGTCTTGCCCTGCGGGATTTGCGGAGCAATTGGTAACACAAAATTGCAAATCTTTTTTGTCGTTGGTGGTAATGTCACATTCTCCGATACAGAAGGGACCCCACTTGGCACCCGTTGCAGATGGTTTTGAAGATACGATGCGGATATAATATTTGCATCCCGGTGGAACTTTTGGGATTAGTCCCGATACATTTCCTGGATTCGATCCAAGAGCGGGATCGTAGGTTTTAGAGTCATTGCTAGAGCCGACAATTTTGGGATTTGCAGGGAAGTTGCCTGAAGAATCTGACAATTCCGCTTTGTAAATATTTCCGGTGTAGGTGCCAGTGGAATAGAAGGGTATATCAATGGCACTTCCAATGCATACTGCATTGGTGTCTTTTGTAACTACAGGTTTCAAGGTAGTAATGATATTTGGGCATGAACCCACAATAAAGCAGTTGCTTACTGTTCCGCTGATCTGCGGCGCCGGGGATAGCCTATTGATTCTGATTTTATAACAGGTAGAAGGTGTCAGAGAGGTAGGTAACGAAATGGTTAAAGATCCACTGGTCTGTGGATAGTTTACCGGAAAAACCCATTGTCCCGAACCGGGAAATCCTCCAGAAGAATTTGATAGTTCAAGGTTGTAATTGCCATCACATAATGGGCCGGTAAAATGAAAGTCTACCGTTACATTATCCCCAGGGCAAACCGGACTTGGCGTTATCTGATCGATGATAATATTGACAGAGCTTGCTTGTTTGCTATACTTTCCCACCATGATAATATCATCAACAGCAAAGGCGGATGCTTGATTTGCGGTGCCGCTATTATTTTTCCATCTGAAGCCAAATCGTAAATCCAAGGCATTGGAAAAGGCAGGGTCTGTAAATTTTTCAAATTTCCATTTGGAAGTATTGTTGTACAAGTTTTGTCCGGTTTTTATCCATGGACCATTGTTGATGCTATAGTATACAGCACCATAGGCTAGCGGAGCGCCTTCACAGAGATAAAAAAAAGTAAAATAAACAGAATCCATGCCTAGGGTACAAATGCCGTTAGTCATGCTTGTAAATCGGTCAGAGGCTACTGTGGGGTCATAGTTGCAATTGGTAATTCCTGATGCCTGATCATAAATATGTAGATATTCACTTTGGGGTGCATTTGTAATTTTTCCCCCATAGGTGCTATCTTGGCTCATGGTATTGGGGTATACAGGCGCACCGGAATAGTTTTTATTCACAATCCATTGGTTGGGTCCTGCTGCTGAACCGGGTCCTGAGGTGTTTAAGGATAAAGAGCTTCCTCCACTTTTAAAGTCTTCCAGATATAGGATGGTCGTTTGTGCTCTTAAGGACATACATCCTAAAATGACAAGGCTCAGAAGGCAAAAAAGCGCTTTTGAAAAAAAACCAATACGGTTGGCAATATGAAATTCCTTTTTATTTCTTTTATTGATCATTGGGTATTTTTTTATGGTCATATGGCTGAATTTTAGAACAATACTCAGCAATTTAACCGTATGTGTGCTTTTTTAGCAAGGATTTTGGATGGTTTGAAGCAGAACTAAAAAGCTAAAGTATTGAAATTATTTATTTTTTTTCTAAATTTTCTATATTTTGGTACTTTTACAACTGAATTATAGCATTCTGTCCTTATTAATTAGCATTTTGTTCAATATCTTGAAATGCTTTATTCATCATATATCCTATTCTTATTAAATATCTATCTGAAATGAAATCAAAAAATATCTTTTTTAGTTGTATTCTCTTGCTTTGCATGATGTCTTTTTCCGCGCAAAATATTCACGCCCAAGCAATGAAGTCTATTAATTATCAGGCAGTGGCTAGGGATGCAGGTGGATTGGCCTTGGCAAATAAAACCATAGGCGTGCGTCTTGCCATTCGTTCAGGTTCATCAACGGGTACCGTTCAGTATGCGGAAACCCAAGTGGTGTCTACCAATGCGTATGGACTATATACTTTAAAAATTGGAAAAGGATCGATCCTTGCGGGAAGTTTTTCTGCTATTCCATGGGTTAATGGCAACCAATGGTTGGAAATAGAGGTGGATGTTAATGGTGGCAGCAATTATTTGCCGGCAGGGGCCTCGGAATTGTTAACCGTTCCCTATGCTTTATATGCTGAAACATCAGGCAGTGGCGGTGGACAAGGCGCAACCGGACCTACCGGATTGCAAGGGGCAACAGGCTCTGCCGGTCCTGCTGGGCCTCAGGGCCCTGCAGGTCTTGATGGTATGAATGGCGTAAATGGACTCAATGGACTCAATGGTCAGCCTGGCCCTACGGGACCTACCGGAACTCCCGGAAACAATGGCATCGGTATTCAAGGGGCAACAGGCCCCACAGGTGCTACCGGATTAACTGGTCCTACTGGCCCTGCAGGCTTTTCTGGTGTGAACGGAACGAACAATGCTCTTGTTAAATTTACAAGTGGAAATACGGTAGGTGATTCACAAGTGTTTGACAATGGTACCAGTGTAGGATTCAATACCACCACTCCTGATAAGTCTGCCATTGTTGATATGTCCTCCAATAACCAAGGGGTGCTTTTCCCTCGCTTAACAGAAGATGAAAGAGACTCCATCAAAAATCCTGCTTTGGGTTTAATGATTATCAATACGTCCACCAGCTGCATCAATATGTGGACAGGGTCTACTTGGAAGCAAGCTTGCTTTGAGTGTGCTTTTAATCCGCCTGTGGCCACCAACAATGGTCCTGTTTGCAAGGGTGCAAGCATCAAACTTTTTGCCACTACTATTCCAAATGCATCATACAGCTGGACAGGTCCCAATGGATTTGTTTCCAATCAACAAAATCCGGTTATCACCAATGCATCGCTAGTAAACAAGGGCGACTACCAAGTAGTTGCCTCCGTAGGAGGCTGTTCTGCAAATCCTTCCGTTACCAGTGTAAATGTATCTTCTATTTCTTCGATAAGTTTTTCCAATTCTCCTGCCAATATTGATATGCGGCAGTCTGTCGTTTTTAGTCCATCGATAACCTCGGGTGTTACGTATAATTGGTTGTTTACTTCGGCTAATCCCGCCTCGAGTACTGCCATGAATCCTTCTGTGGTGTGGAATACATCTGGTAGTTATGGCGTGAGTTTAACGGTTACCGAGCTGGGATGTTCCTATACCACAAACACCACTGTAACGGTTAACCATGTAAATACAACGGTAACCTTAAATTCAACAAGCACGGGTTCCACTGGAACGATACAAAGCTTTACGGTTCCAGCGGGAATTACTTCTCTAACCATTGAGGCATGGGGTGCTCAAGGAGGGCAGGGTACCAGTTATACGCAATATACTCCTGGAAAAGGGGCTTATATGAAAGGCGATTTTGTCGTAACGCCCGGACAGGTTTTAAAAGTTTTGGTTGGTCAGTTGGGCCCTTCAGGAACAAATGATGGCGGTGGTGGTGGTGGTTCCTTCGTGGTAACCAATAGCAACAATCCTTTGATTATTGCTGGTGGTGGCGGTGGTTCAAGTTATAGTGGAAGTGGTAGCGATGCCGTCACTACAAATAATGCAAATCCGGGTGTGAATGGAGGCTCCGGTGGTAGTGGAGGAGGCGGTGGTTCTTCCGCTGGATGTTCTGGTGCCGGAGGCGGATTTTCCTCCGATGGTGGAAATGGCCCCTCTTGTGGTTCTTCTTGTAATGGCGGAAAGGCATTCCTAAATGGTGGTGATGGTGGATGCACAGTGAGCAGTTGCACCGGCGGTTTTGGCGGTGGTGGAGGAACACACGGCGGTGGATGGGGCGGTGGCGGCGGTGGCGGCTATTCAGGTGGTGGCGCTTCTACCAGCAGTCAATACGGTGGTGGTGGTGGTGGTTCCTATAACAGTGGAACCAATCAGACCAATACCCCGGGGGTAAAAACAGGTGATGGTAAAGTAACAATTACCTATTAGTATTTTATTGAAATTGTTTAAAAAAATTCTTCAAAATAAGTTGCGTATGAAAAAAGTTAGTTTGGTTTTATTTTCAATTTGCAGTTCTGTTTGTGTCTTTACAGCTTTTGTAAACAAAAACAATGAATCCAATCCGCAAGGTGTGGATGTTAAAGCCATGGATAAAAGCAAGGATCCCAAAAATGAATTTTATGCCTTTGCCAATGGCAATTGGGAAAAGAAAAATCCCATTCCTTCTACCGAAAGTATATGGGGCTCTTTTAGTGAGTTGAATGAAAAAAACAAAACGATTTTACGGACCATTATTGAAGATGCTGCTGCGGATCGCAATGCCGAAAAAGGAAGTATTAAACAAAAGGTAGGCGACTTTTATGCGATGGCTATGGATACCTTGAAGCTTGAAAAAGAAGGGGTTTCGCCTATTGCCGAAGAGCTTGCCAAGATTGATGCTTTGAAAAATCAAGATGAAATGCTTCAAGAAATTGCGCACCTTCAAAGTTATGGTGTTGGCGTTCTTTTTGGATTTTATGTAACGCAAGATATGCGTAAAAGCGATGAATACATATCCTATCTTTCTCAAGGAGGTTTGGGTTTGCCTGAGCGTGATTACTATCTGAAGGATGATGAAGATTCAAAAAAAATAAGGAATGAATATGAAAAGCATATCAAAACCATGTTTTCCCTTGCCGGCAGAAGTTCAGCTTCAAATGCGTCTTCTGTAGTGATGAAGATGGAAACGGAATTAGCCAAAGCGTCAATGACCAATATTGAATTGCGCGATGATGAAAAATTATATAATAAACTGATTTACGAATACCTTCCCATCAAATACCCCAAATTAAATTTTGAATTGTACTTCAAAACCTTAGGCGTTAAAAATCAACAAACCATTATTGTTACTCAGCCTGACTTTTTTTCAAAGGTTGAAGAAATGTTTACAAGTACGCCTTTGTCTGATTGGAAAATGTATTTGAGCTGGTGTATTATAAACGATGCTGCTGATAAACTTCAGTCATCACTAGAAAAACAAAACTTTCATTTTTATGCTACCGTATTGCAGGGGACCAAAGAAATGAAGCCCAGATGGAAAAGGATGATTGCTGCCACCAATGGGTCTTTGGGAGAGGCCGTGGGACAGCTGTATGTAGAAAAAACATTTAGTGCAGAATCCAAAAGAAAAGTGAATTTGATGGTTGACAATTTGCTTGCTGCTTATAAAGAAAGAATTCAAAATCTAGAATGGATGGGTGATGCAACCAAAAAAAGAGCCCTAATCAAATTGGCCTCTTTTACACGCAAATTGGGTTATCCTGATAAATGGAAAGACTATACTTCTTTAGATATCAGCCGTGAATCTTTTTATAAAAATTATTCCCATGCACAACATTTTGAATTTCAGAGAATGATGGATAAACTGGGTAAGCCAGTTGATAAATCCGAATGGGGAATGTCACCACAAACCGTCAATGCATATTATAATCCTTCACTCAATGAAATTGTTTTTCCTGCAGCCATTATGCAGCCTCCATTTTTTAATCCCGATGCCGATGATGCGGTAAACTATGGTGCCATGGGAAGTGTCATCGGGCATGAAATCACGCATGGATTTGATGATCAAGGAAGTAAATATGATGAAGAAGGAAACCTGAAAAATTGGTGGACCGAAGAGGATCGTACCCAATTCAATGCGCGTACCGCGAAGCTTGTAGATCAGTTTAACAATTACAAAGTCCTTGAAAATTTAAATGTAAAAGGCGATCTTACTTTGGGAGAAAATATTGCTGATCTAGGTGGCTTAACAATAGCCTATCATGCCTATTTAAAATCGATTGAAAATAAAAAGAAAATTACGATTGATGGTTTTACCCCTCAGCAACGCTTTTTTATTGGATGGGCGCAGGCGTGGAAAACATCTTTCAGAGATGCCGCGATGCGTCAACAAGTATTGACAAATGTTCACGCACCTGGCAATATCAGAGCCGTTGCGGCACCTTCTAATTTGTTGGAGTTCTATGAGGCTTTTGATGTGAAAGCCGGAAATAAAATGTTTAGAGAAGAAAAGGATCGTGTTAAAATTTGGTAAAAACGACAATGGTTTTTTGTCATTATAAATCGCAAACGCATGTTCTTTTTGATGTGAAATAAATCTGTA
>CANKSK010000033.1 GCA_947485425.1 Bacteroidota bacterium
CGCTACAAATTATTTACGAAGATGAATCCTTATTAATTGTAAATAAAGAAGCGGGGATGGTGGTGCATCCGGGACATGGAAATTTTACAGGAACCTTGGTAAATGCATTAACCTATCATTTTAAAGATTTGCCGCAAACAGCCAATGGGCCTCTAAGGCCTGGCCTGGTGCATAGAATAGACAAGAACACTTCAGGTCTTTTGGTGATTGCAAAAACAGAAAACGCCATGAGCAAACTTGCAAAGGAGTTCTTTGACCATACTATTAAACGCAGGTATATTGCACTGGTATGGGGTGAACTCAAGGAAAGTGAAGGCAGAATTGAGGGGCATATTGGCAGAAGCATCAAAGACCGAAGAGTGATGGATGTATACCCAGAAGGAGATCAGGGAAAACATGCCGTTACACACTATAAAACCATAGCGACATTTGGATATACCAGCTTAGTGGAATGTAGGCTTGAAACCGGTCGCACGCATCAGATAAGGGCACATATGCAACACATAGGTCATCCCCTCTTTAATGATGAAACCTATGGAGGGAATAAAATTTTGAAAGGGACTACCTTTACCAATTACAAGAAATTTATTGAAAACTGTTTTTCTATTTTACCAAGACAGGCCTTGCATGCCCAATCACTTGGATTTAAGCATCCCTTAACAGGAGAAGAAATCTATTTTGAAGCGGAACTTCCTACAGATTTTCTTGAACTGTTAGAAAAATGGAGAAACTACACAGCTTGATTTAATTTTTTTATTTCAAGGTATATACATAAATATTTCCATCGCTACTTCCGGCAACCAAATTGATATGGCCATCGTTATTTAGATCACCTGTAGAAAATAAAGTACTGCCTTTTAATGGGAACCCTGAACTGACAGAACCATCTGCGTCTATCATAAATATTTCATTGGTTTTTTCAGAAGAAATTCCGATTCTAAAATCTTTTTTAGAAACCTCCACAAATTGCAATCGATTTAAAATTTCCTGTTCAAAATTCTTCACGAATTGCAATGTTTTATCTGCTTTAAAAGCATATAATTTATCTCTATCCAAAAAGATATGATCATACAGTTTATCTGCATCTACATCCATACAGAGATAACTGAAGGATGCAGCCAAATTATCCATCTTGTCAACCTGGATTTTATCAATTGAACCATCAGTAAAAACATGATATATGGAGCCTGATGAATCTACATTTGCAAAATAAGGCTTCTCTTCATTCACCAATTGCCAAGGAGAATTCTTGGCAATAAAGATTTTGTCTTTGACAGGAAATCTATTTTCTCCTTTACGATCCAGAAAAAACACCTGACCATTTCCATCGCTGATAAGGAGATAATCCTTAGATTCAATTCTGAAATGCTGAACCTGATTATACACATTTTCCAATGACTTATTAAAGACCCAACCCTCTACCGGTTTTCCACTGGTTTGATAGGTATAAATTTTCTTGCCGCAAGGGATAAATATGCGATAATCTAATTTCTTATCATAATCAAATACACTCAGGCCTGCACTGGCAGTGGCAGCCAATTTAATAGGGAAATTAGCAACATTATCACTATTCCGATCTAAGAGATATAACATCTTAGAGGTATTGAAAAGATACTGTAATTTGCCATTGCGGTAATAATCAATTTGTCGAATACTTCCTAAAATATGTCCTGGAATTTTTTTCTTCCACAAAATCTCACCACTGTTATCCATTAAATATAGGTTGTTGGCATCATCCTGAACCATAATTTCTTTGATATCCGTATTGTGATTAACCACTAAAATTGGTTGCATGCTAATACTTGTATCTAGTTTTGAGGCCCATAGCTGATTAATTTCCTCCTTTTTGGTGGTATGTTGATTGATAACAATGTTATTATAAAAAAGATCATTGTTGTTTTGTCCGGCAGATAACTGAAAGGCAAAGGATTCAAATTTATTAAAATTCTCTACGTTGAGATTGATTGATTTCTCAAGATTAGAACTTGCAAAAACCTTCAACACATTGGCAACAGAGGACATATTGGCATAAACATAACAATTTGATCGCTGAGAAAGGTTTTCAGAAAGCGATTTATATTCCGGGTGGTTAGATAGTACTTTTTTCAGCTGGTAATCATCAATAAAGTTTTTCAAAGAGGAAGACTGATTGGCAAATACAACATAATCACCTAAAAAAGTATAATATGAATTTTCAATTCCAGAAAATACATTTCCAAAACATATTCCAAAAATACCCGATAATCCCAGATATTTAATAGGAAAATTATCTTTATAGTTTTCCGTTGCAATACCATCCCTTAAAGATGCAAAGCGTGAGAGTTGATCCAATGAGCTTTTCGCTTGTGTTAAGTCCTTGGTATGTAAAACCATAAATGTATTTGCCGACAAGGTATTCCCTCCTCCTTGCGAGATTACCAAAGCCATTTCATTGCCGACCCAATTCAACATGCGTTCCTCTACATTCAGGCGATAGAGATCCGTATATCTTTTTAATGAATCTTTATATGCATCTAAATCATTATTTTCAGATAGAAAGTTTTTATAATTCTGTCTGTATAAATTAAAATCACTCACATATTGATGAACAAAAACAACTGTTTTGGCCGGTAAAATGCGAAGCATTTTGGTCTCCCCCGGTTTCTGTCCTTTCATGATATTTAAAAAATCCGTTTTATTTTCTGCTGAGGTGAAACCATTTAGAGAAATGGTATTGTTTTTAAATTTCAAATCCAGGCCTGCCCAAGAGGCAAAAGGTCTGAAATTTTTCATTTGATCAGCCCCCCCTATATTGAGGTAGGCAGAGAGCAAATTGGGAAAAGCATTAAAGTTTACAAAAATATTTGCATCCACTTTACTGCCTGCGGCATCAAAAACCTTAGTAAAGCTTTTATCAAGTGTAAAGGGCTTTCCCATATGCAGTTGTCTGATGGCATCTTCGACCAGAAAAGCTGTAAAACTGCCGATAAAAACCCCTTTAACCACAGCATAGGAAAATGACTCGTTATTTCCAGCTGCAGGAAAATCTTTGATGGTCACCCCATCGTAGACACGTTTTGAAATATCGGCTTTTCCGCCAGTTACATCCTTAATCACATCATTAACAAAAGACTCCTGACCTATTTTGGGCAAATTTACCAAGTATAAGAAATCAAAATCATTGGCCTTGATGATATGAGCGGAAATAAATACGGTTTGAGCGTCATACAATTTGGAAACGCTTCCCCCTTTAGAAAATAATGAATCTATGAATACCCCTTTTCTATTTAATGCCGAGAAATAGGAACTATTTTTTAATTCATTCCAAATAGATGACTCCCGTATACTTTTCCATGTGGCACTGGCATCTTTAGTTTCAACAATAAATGCGGCATCTGTTGGTATGGCATTCACCGCTTCTAAACTTGGTGTTTTCAATTGCTGATAATAAAAATACCCCAAAGCAATTGCACCAATAATCAATAGTGAAATCAAGGAAGCTAAAACTACTCTTTTCATTAATCTGGGTAAGTAACTCTAAACGGTTACACTGTATTTGAAGATAGCAAACTTATTATTTATATTCAAGAAACAAGCATCCCTTCATTTTATTTTTCTACAATGTATTGTTAATAAGTGCTATGGTTAAAAATCGAAAGTATACTGATTAAAATTTTTTAAAAAGGTACGCCGGTGAAATGCACAGGGACCAAATTGCTCAATGGCTTTTCGATGGTCTTTTGTGGCATATGCTTTATTCCGATTCCAGCCATATACAGGAAATTGTTCATGTAAATCCTCCATACATTCATCGCGATAGGTCTTCGCAAGAATAGAGGCAGCAGCAATGTTTAAAAACTTACCATCCCCCTGAATGATGCATTTGTGAGAGATATCCTGGTATTTTTTAAACTTATTCCCATCCACCAAAATAAATTCAGGCCGAACCGTCAAGCCATCTAATGCCCTGTGCATGGCTAAAATGGAGGCATTTAAAATATTTATTTTGTCAATTTCTTGATGATCTACAGCAGCCACAGAAAATCCGATTGCATTGCTCTCAATAATTTCCCTCAAAGATTTTCGATTCTTTGCATTCAGTTTTTTAGAATCATTGATATCCGGATGATGAAAATCCGGTGGCAAAATAACGGCTGCAGCAAAAACAGGACCTGCCAAACAACCTCTACCGGCCTCATCGCAACCGGCCTCCTTTAAAAATTCGTTGAATTGGGTTATCAACTTCCCTTCTTCTTCTTCCTTCATTCATCAATATTTTTCTTCCAAGGCCCTCAACATGCAATCCCACAGTAAACTAGCGCTTCGATCCCAGGTAAAGAGGTTTTTTCTTTCATTACCTTTCTGAATCAAATCCATGCGATACACAGGATCTTTATACACCTTTTCCAATCCATCCGTGATGGACTCCACCGAAAAAGGATCCACAAGACAAGCTGCATCTCCGCTAATTTCGGGCATTGAAGTAATATTTGAAGTAATTACAGGGGTTCCACAATAAAATGCCTCCATGATGGGTATGCCAAAACCTTCAAAATAAGGCACATATGCCAAGGCAAAAGCAGAAGCAAGAACCGTATGCAACTCTTCACTGGGCATTCTACCTGTAAATACGACGTATTCTTTATTTTTCATTGCCAAAAAAGCGTTTTCAATTTCCGAAGTCCAATTTTTTTTCTGACCTACGATTAAAAGCCTCATTTCTGCACCATTTTTTTCGATAAAGGCGTCAAAAGCTTTAAAAAGACGAGCCATATTCTTTCGGGGATGCAAGGAACCAATGAATATGAAAAAAGGAGAACCACCGGTATATTTTTGCCTGACAGACCTCTTTTCCTCCTCACCCAATGGAATAAACCCCAAATTGGCACCATTGTATACCACATCGATTTTTGACTCCTGAATGCCATAAGACTGAATAATATCTCTTTTTGAATATTCAGAAACCGTAGCAATGCGGCTGGCCTTTTCTGCAAATTTTGGAAAAAATCGATGATAATACATTCGATCCCGAAAAGGAACATCTTTGGGATAATGCTCGAAGTTTAAATCATGAATAACAGCTACTGATTTAACATCAGTAGATAAGGGCAAATAGCCATCAGGCGATAAAAACAAATCTGCTTTCTGTTTTTTCAGCTGATATTTCACCGCAAATTCAAACCAGATATAAAACAATATGGGATGCCTTGCCTGAGGAGGTATAACGACAGGCACAATGTTTTCTCCAAAGATAAACTCCTCAGCATAGGGCCTATCAAACAAAAAAACGAAATCCACTTCGGGATGAGCCGAAGTAATTCGCTTCAAAGTTTCAAAACTAAACCACCCGATGCCCTCCAGACGGTCCTTCAGCAATAAACGGGTATTTACAACAATTTTCAAATGGAAAATGATTTTGAAATAAAATAGTGGAAATTTAGTAGTTTATTCTAATTTTGCATGGTATGATGATTAAAAATTCCATTCAGCATTTTCTGCAATCCTTGCTTGGCTTTAAGCGCTACCTGTTCACCTTCGCCATTTTCAAAATAGGTACACTTCGTTTCGACCGTAAAGAAAATGACTTTCTTTTCTTTTTACATTTGATTGAAAAGGAAGGTATTATTTTGGATATAGGTGCCAATTTAGGAATTATGGCTGTAAAGTTAGCAAAAAGGAAAACAAAATCTCAGATTTTTGCTTTTGAGCCCATTCCCACCAATATGGAAACTTTGCAAAAGGTGATTCGTTTTTTCCGTTTGAAAAATGTTTCGCTTTTTGAATTTGCTTTGGGAGACCATACCGGAAGAATTGAAATGGTAATGCCCATGATCGGCTCCGTAAAAAAGCAAGGATTAAGCCACGTGATTCATGAGAGTATTTCAGAATTTAACGAAGGTGAAAAATTCACTACGGATATTCGCCAACTAGATGAGATTGCCGAAATAAAAAATTCAGGCTTACCGGTAACTGCTATCAAAATTGATGTGGAGAATTTTGAATATTTTGTATTAAAAGGTGGGCAAGAATTATTAAAACAATGGAAACCCATCATCTATTGTGAACTATGGGAAAATCAAAACAGAGAGCAGTGTTTTGAACTACTTGAAAATATAGGATACCAAACCAAAGTTCGCATTGGAAATTCGCTATGCGCCTATGACAAGAAAAAAAATGACACACAAAATTTCTTTTTTGTAATGCCTACTGAAACAGTATAACAAGTATGCATAAGAAGTTTATTACCAATCTAGGACTCTTACTTTTCCTGAATCTTTTAATTAAACCCTTTTGGATTTTAGGAATTGACAGATCCGTTCAAAATGCAATTGGATCGGGAAGTTATGGTGTTTACTATGCGCTCTTTAATTT
Organism: Bacteroidota bacterium; assembly: GCA_947485425.1. GTDB lineage: Bacteria > Bacteroidota > Bacteroidia > AKYH767-A > CANKSK01 > CANKSK01. The sequence continues at coordinate 6,352 of CANKSK010000033.1, forward strand.
CACTTTTCTCTTCAATATCATTCTAGACTTAGGCATTACCAATTTCAACAATAAGAATATTGCCCAAAATAATCATCTTCTTAATAAACATCTTTCAAGCATCATTATGCTTAGGGGACTTTTGGCAATTGTTTATGGCATCATTACGCTCAGCTTTGGATTTTTTATCGGCTATGACAGCTCGATGCTAAAACTACTCATGGCCTTAATATTCAACCAATTACTGATTTCTTTTATTCTCTATTTGCGCTCGAATATCGCAGGACTTCACCTGTTTAAAACCGATAGCTTTTTATCGATATTAGACCGGCTGATCATGATCATGATCATGTCACTTATTCTTTGGGGACATGTTTTAAATGAACCACTGAATATCAAATGGTATGTACTTGCCCAGAGTATTTCATATTTTATTACAGCCATGATTGTATTGGCTATTGTGGTAAAAAAAGCCAAACTAAAAAAGATCAAATGGAATTGGATATTTTTCAGAATGATTCTAAAAAAAAGCTACCCCTACGCCATATTGGTTCTTTTGATGTCTTTTTACAACCGCATTGACACCGTAATGCTTGAGCGCATGCTTCCCGATGGCGCAATACAATCAGGTATTTATGCCGCTGCTTATCGGCTTTTAGATGCATCAAATATGATTGCTTTTTTATTCTCTGGCCTTCTATTGCCTATGTTTGCCCGAATGCTCAAATTTAAGGAATCCGTAGAAGACCTTGTAATGCTTTCCTTTACCCTGCTCATCACCCCGGCCGTTATTGTTTCAGTTGGTTCGTTTTTTTATCGCCATGAACTCATGCAAATGCTTTATCAACAGCACATTGAAGAATCTGCTACCATTTTTGGAGTTTTAATGTCATGCTTTACCGCCATTAGCATGACCTATATCTTTGGAACCCTGCTCACCGCCAATGGAAATCTAAAGCAACTCAACATCATGGCTGCCTCGGGAATGGCACTGAATATTTTAATCAATTATCTCCTCATTCCACATTATAAAGCTACAGGATCTGCCTTTTCTAGCCTTTTTACCCAATTTCTCACTGCATTTGCACAAATTGCCATTACGCAATATATTTTCAAATTCCGCATCAATTATAGGCTGATTTTAAGGCTTTCTATTTTTGTTTTCGTTACCATTTTATCCTTTTATGCATCAAAACAATTCCAAAAACCCTGGATGTTTAGCTTCTCTATAGCAGTAGCAATCAGCATTTTATCGGCTTTTATAATCCGGTTAATTCATTTGAAAAATATTTATAAGATGTTCAGAGCCCAATAAACATATAAAGCACTGAAATTCAAGTATTTTTAAATTATAAAATTATGAATAAGCTACCCATAGAGACTTTGTGGAATTTCGTTAATTTATTATCTTTGCAATAAATAACCGCATTTTACGTTTCGCCCTGATGAATAAAAACCCCGAAATTCCATCTTACCTGAATACAACAGGCCTAGTTTATTTCAGTATTCGCTGGAGAAAGCCCCTATTTACCATTGCCATATTGGCAGTTATTATCTCCTCAATTATTTCTTCTCCGGTATTTATCAAGCCAAAATACAAATCCACGGCGATACTTTTCCCCACGACAACAAACTCCGTTTCCAAAGCATTGTTAAACGATAATAATGTAAATACCCAAGATATTCTTGAATTTGGTGAAGAAAATGCAGCTGAACAAATGCTGCAAATTCTAAATTCTGATGACATCAGAACCCGCATCATCAAAAAATACAATTTAATGAGGCATTATAACATCGATAGTACCTCCAAATACCCTTACACCAAACTTTTTAACGAATACAAAAACAACATCTCATTCGAAAGAACGGAATTTATGTCTGTTAAAATTGAAGTTTTCGATACCGATGCCCAAATGGCTGCAGATATTTCAAATGACATCAGCAATCTGTTAGATACCATCAAAACAAAAATTCAAAAAG
>CANKSK010000034.1 GCA_947485425.1 Bacteroidota bacterium
ATTGTTTTATAGTTTAAAACCTTTAAATGGGCAGATAATAAAATCAAATATGTTTTTATCCTTCTATCTCTCTTCTTGATGATTCAGTTTTTATATATGTCTATTCCTCTCATCATATTTTTGTATATCCTGATATCAATTTTTTCTCAAAACCCATTAAAAAAAGGAGTATGAAATTTTTAGCAGACATTGATATCATGCCCTTACCCGAATTGCTGGATCCTCAAGGCAAATCGGTGAAAGAGGCCTTGCATAGTATGGGCTTGGATTCTATTGCCGAGGTAAGAATCGGAAAGCATATCCAATTGGAAATAGAGGCTGCAAACGAAAATATGGCTTCTGAAACCATAGAAAAGGCCTGCGCCAAACTGCTGATGAATCCCATTACAGAAAACTATCGCTATGTGATACGTTTAAGAGAATAATCTATGGACATGTTCCGATAGATCAGATATTACCACCTTTTATATTTGTTTTTTCTGTTTTTAGAATCATCTCTTTTTTCAAATCCGCGATTGGAGAAAAATGCATTATCATCAGAAGATCTCATTAATTCCATGTCGATTTGTTTTTTGATTAAATCCGCATTTTTGATTTTTACTTGTACTGCATCTCCCAGTTGATAGCGCTTACCGGTTCTATTTCCAATGATGCAATAATTGGTTTCATCATATTCATAAAAATCATCATTGATATCACGCAAGCGAACCATACCCTCACATTTGTTTTCTGTAATCTCCACAAAAATACCCCTTTCGGTTACCCCTGATATCAACCCATCAAATATTCTGCCTATTTTATCTTGTAAAAACTCTACTTGTTTGTATTTGATAGATGCTCTTTCTGCTTCAGAGGCTTGAATTTCCATTTCAGTGGAATGCTTGCATCTTGGTTCATAAAAATTGGCATCTACCGATTTCCCCCCTTCTAAATAATGCAATAATAAGCGGTGTACCATCATATCCGGATAGCGGCGAATAGGAGAAGTAAAATGTGTGTAATAGTCAAAAGCAAGTCCATAATGTCCGATATTTTTTGTGGTATAAATCGCTTTTGCCATCGTACGAATGGCAATTTGTTCCAATACATTTTGCTCCTTTTTTCCTGCCACATCTACCAATAACTTGTTTAAAGAAATGGCGATATCTTTATCAGTACGGGTATTGATTTTATAGCCGAATCCTGCCGCAAATTTGGCAAAGGTCGCCAGGCGGTCGGGCGATGGCGAGTTGTGTACCCGATAGACGAATACCTTTTCTGCCTCTTTGCCGTTTTCTTTTGAATGCTTGCCAATAAACTCTGCAACTTCTCTGTTGGCAAGTAGCATAAAGTCCTCAATCAATTGGTTTGAATCCTTGACCTCTTTTAATTTTACACCGATGGGTTTGCCCTTTTCATCAAGAACAAATTTGATCTCTGTTTTTTCAAATCCAATCGCACCATTTTTAAATCTTTCCTTCCTGAGTTTTTTAGCAAGGGTATTTAGTATTGATAATTCTGCATAAAGCGGACCTTCGTTTTTTTCGATAACTTCCTGCGCCTCCTCATAGGTAAATCGGTGGTCTGAATGGATGATCGTTTTTCCAAACCATCGGTCAAGAACATGACCTTCTTCATTGATTTTAAAAACAGCAGAAAAACACAATTTGTCTTCATGTGGCCTTAATGAGCAAACTTGATTGGATAGTTTTTCCGGTAACATAGGAATCACGCGGTCAACAAGGTATATGGAAGTGGCTCTTTCGGTTGCTTCTTCTTCCATTATGCTTCCTGTTTGAACATAATGGGTAACGTCGGCAATGTGAATGCCTATTTCCCAGAGCTTCTCTTCTGTGTTTTTATCTGAAATATCTTGTATGCTGAGGGCATCATCAAAATCTTTTGCATCATAAGGATCAATGGTAAATGTTAAAACTTTTCTGAAATCTTTTCGCAATAAAATTTCTTCTTCAGAAATAACTTCCGGGATGTTATCAGCTTCTTTTTCTACATGTGCAGGAAAACGTGTAGGAAATCCATATTCAATGAGAATGGCATTCATTTCTGTTTCATTTTCGCCGGGCCATCCAAGTATCTCCGTAATTTTTCCTATCGGATTTTTAGATTCTTCAGGCCAGTCTTCTATCGTCGCAACTGCCTTTTGTCCATTTTGAACACCATTGAGATGTTGCAGCGGGATAAAAATATCTACTGACATTTTATGACCATCCGGAACAAGAAAGGCAAAGCGGTCAGAGACCTGCACGACGCCTGCAAAGGATGTTTTGGCGCGTTCCAATACCTCCACTACTTCTCCTTCTAATCTTCTATCACCGGGTCTTTTTGCATATAGATAAATTCTTACTTTATCTCCATGTAAAGCATTTCTTACATTTCGAGGCGCAATGAATATGTCGTCTTCAAAGTCTTCGCTCATCAGATATGCTGCCCCATTCGAGGTCATATCAATAATGCCTTCTACATAGGCATATACAGGTTTTAGTAAATATTTCCCCCGCTCAGTTTCTATCAATAAGCCCTCAAACGCCATTTCTTCAAGAATTGGAATCAAGGAAGATGTTGCCTCCTTTTCTTTTAGTCCCATTTGCTTTGAAAGTTGCCTATAGTTAAAAGCCCTATTGGGATTTCTATTCATCGTCTTTGTAATCTCTTCACGAAGACTTGATTTTATAATAGAATGCAGAGAATTTTTTTTGTTTGTTGACATAAATTTTAGATAAAATACAGGGTGTATTCCCTGGGTTTTGTATTCTTTTTAAATGAGTGGTTCAATAATTTTTTTCAAATCTTTTGCGAAAAGAAACCCTGGCATTCTCCATTTTTCTTCTCCATTCTTGATGAGAAGAAGCGTAGGAACACTTTTTACTTCATATTTAATGGCTATTTCAGGTAATAGGTCAATGTCGATTTTGATAAATTCAAGTTGGTCTCCCATCATTGTTTTCAATTCCTCCCAAATAGGGTCAAACATCTGACAAGGTGCACACCAGGTTGCAAAAAAATCAATAAAGATAGATTTTTGAGCGGTTTGAAGCTCTTCTATGTGATGGTCTATTCTATCCATGGTCAAAAGTTGTTAAGCTTTTTGGGCTTATAAAAGTAAATCGTTTGAAGAAATAATAAGTTTTTCTCGTTTTTATACTACCGATTTTTTGCTAAACAATTTCAAAAACGACTTTTTCTACTCCTGTATTTTTTATTTTGGCCCAACCACCATAAATATTTGTAATTTGATGATATCCTTTTGATTTGAGGATTGATGAGGCAATCATGGAACGATAGCCTCCTCCACAATATATCATGTATTCAGTATCCGTTTGGAGTGCAGAATAGTTTGTTTGCAAACTGCTAAGAGGGAAGTGCAGGGCTCCTTTTACATGCCCGTTTTCATATTCTGTCTTATTGCGAACATCTAAAAGGGTGTATTTTTTATTTTTGATTTCTTCTTCAAAGGCATCGGCATCTATGGAATTTATTTTTTCTATTTTTCTTTCTGATGCAAGCCATGTTTGAATGCCTCCTTCCAAATATCCTTTGATATTTTCAAAACCTATTCTCAGCATTCTGCTGATGCTCTCCTTTTCTTTTCCTTCTTCGGTGATCAGGATGATAGGGGTGTTGATATTGACAAGGGTACCTAGCCAAATGGCAAAAGTTCCTTCCAATCCTATGTTTAAAGAATTTTTAATAAATCCATTTTCAAATTCATCCGCTTGTCGGGTATCTAATATCAATGCATGTTTTTGAATATATCCTTCAAAATCTATGATAGACAAGGCATTCATTGAGTTTTGCATGACCAATTCTCTTGATGTATAGCCTTCTTTGTTGATTCGGGCATCTTCAAAAAAATATGCTGGTGGCGCCGTCAAGCCCTGGGTTATTAGGCTGATAAATTCTTCTTTGCTGCGGTTTTGAAGGGCATAATTATTCTTTTTTTGCTCTCCGATTGTTGACCAAGCGTCCTTTCCAATATTTTTTCCACAGGCTGATCCTGCCCCATGGGCTGGATATACAATGACCTCATCAGGTAAGGTTTTTATCTTGTTTTGCAAAGAATCATATAACATTCCCGCAAGGCTTTCTTTCGTCATCATCCCATCTAATAAATCAGGCCTTCCTACATCGCCTACAAATAAGGTGTCACCGGTAAAAATTGCATGAGGCTTTTCTTCTGCATCAAACAAGAGATAGGAGGTTGATTCAGGCGTATGCCCCGGGGTATGCAGTGCTTTTATTTTAATTTTTCCAATTTGAAATACTTCCTCGTCTTTTGCATTATAAATGGGATATCCGGTTTTGGCCCCCGGGCCAAAAATAATGCTTGCGCCCGATTGTTGGGCCAAGTCAATGTGGCCAGATACAAAGTCTGCATGAAAATGTGTTTCAAAAACAAATTTTATTTTTGCACCCCTTTTTTCTGCAAGCGCCAAATAGGCATCTATATCCCTTAAGGGATCAATGACTGCAGCCTCCCCATCCGATTCAATATAGTAGGCCGATTCGGCCAAGCAATTTGTATAAAGTTGTTGTATATACATAGGATAAAAGTTTATCTTTCAAAGATAATCAAAAAGGTAGCAAAAAAAAAGGAAATTATAAATTCAATGCCTCTAGCATCGTTGTCGCTTTTAAAAGGCATTCTTCATATTCCTTTTCTGCATCTGAATAATAGGTGATAGCGCTGCCCGTATGAAAGGATAAGATTTTTTTGGTTTGTTCATAAAGGATGCTTCTTATCACAACATTGAAGTCGAAATCTCCATCAGGTTTAAAATAACCCAAAGCACCAGAATAGAGTCCGCGTTTCCTGGTTTCATATTTTTCAATCAGTTGCATCGCCTTTACTTTTGGCGCTCCTGTCATCGATCCCATAGGAAAAGCTTTTTTGATGGCATCTATTTTGTTTTCTTCCTCATCAAGAAGCGCGCTCACGGTAGAAATCATCTGATGTACCCTGCCGAAGGTATAAATACCGAAAAGCTCCTCAACTTGTACACTGTTTTTTTGTGCATAGTGAGATAAATCATTGCGCACCAAATCAACAATCATAACATTTTCAGACCTTTCTTTTGGGTCATGAAATAATTTTTCCTTCAAGTCATTGTCTTCTTGCTCATTTTTCCCCCTTCGAATGGTGCCCTTTATGGGCTGGGATATGAGCCTCATTTTTTCTTTTTTTAAAAATCTTTCCGGACTTGCTGAAATGATTTGATGACTGCCCATTTTGCAAAATGCAGAATACGGCGAATGTGAATATTCAATGAGATTCGAGTATAAAAAAAGACTTTCTACTGTCGCATTTTCAAGATAAAATTCCTGACAAAAATTTAGCTCATAAATATCCCCCTTTTTGATGTGGTTCTGTATCTCTTTTACCGCATCAATATATTCCTCTTTCTGCATTCTAGATTTAATATCCCCTTTGTTCTGAGATACAGATGATTTTAATGGTAACTTTTTTATGGGCGTTGAAAGAATAGTATCAAATACATTTCGGATAAAATCATCCGTTTCAAAACAGGAAATTTCCGCTTGAAAATCTTTTACCTCAATAACTATTTTTGGACGAAAAAAATAAATTTCCGGAAATTTTAAATCATCCGCATGGCTTGATGAAAGAGACTCTATCTCATTTTTTAAGTCGTATGAAAAATATCCAAACATCCAATCTTGGCATTGGTTTTGAAACTGCTTTAAGGATTCAAATGAAGAGCCATCAACTTTCATTTTTTCCAATTCCCCTATGCCCGCCAAAAAGCCATATTCGTTCTGTATAAAGCCTTTGGAGGGATAGCCTGAACTGTCAAGAAAAAAAAATATGTCAAAACTACCATCAATCCATGTCAATAATTTTTCTTTAAATTCTTTTGGATGGATATCAAAACATATGGTGTTTCTGCTCATTAATTTCTATTGGTTTTTGTGGATTATCTTTTTCATCGATTCAATCCACGCATCATGGCTATTCAAGCTTTCTACCAAGGTTATTTTCTCTCCGCCATAGGATTCAAATTTTTCTTGGTATTCAACAGCGATTTCATATATCGTTTCCAGGCAATCGCTCACAAAAGCAGGTGCAAAAGCCAGGATTTTTTTATGCCCTTTTTCCGCCAATATTTTTAACATATCATCGGTGTATGGTTTAATCCATGGCGATTTTCCAAGTCTTGACTGAAAGCTAACCGTATAATTGCTTATTTGTAGCTTCGCTGCAATATCTTTTGCTGTTTTATAACACTGTGCCTTATAACAATAATAATTTTTTTCATTGAGGTTTTCACAGCAAGATTTATCCTGCAGACATGGGCCTTCCGGATAAGCCTTCCTCATCTGCCTTTCTGGTAAGCCATGGAAACTGAACAGATAATGATCATAAGATGCTTGCATATATTCTTTGCCTCTTTCTGCCCATGCGTCAATAAACGAAGGCTCTTCAAAAAAGGTGCTGATAAAATTTATCGATGGAACCACTTCCCATTTGCTGACAATTCGCATAACCTCCTGATGAACAGATCCCGTTGATGCGGATGCATATTGCGGAAATACAGGAAATACGATGATTTTATCCGGAGATTGTTCTTGTAAGCGTTTTAATGCTCCTTCTATGGAAGGTTTGCGATATCTCATCGCCAGCTCTAAAACGTAGTTTTCACCCAATGCACTTTGTAGTTTTTTTGCAGATTCTACAGAATGAAACATCAATGGACTTCCCTTTTCTGTCCATATTTTTTTATACAAGGCAGATGAACTTCTTGATCGGAACGGCACAATAATCAAATTTACCAAAAGCTTTCTGGATAACCATGGAATGTCGATAACACGCGGATCATTTAAAAATTGTGACAAATATGTACCCACATGCTTTGCATCCGGAAAGTCCGGTGTTCCTAAGTTTACAAGTAATACGCCTGTTTTCATTTTGTTTTTTTAATAAATATTGAAATAATAAATACCAACAAGGACATAGCCGAACAAAGCTGTCCAATATAATCACCATATTTTGCATAAAAGGTGATTTCATCATTGCTGTTTAAATCCCCTTTGATAACGGCTGCTTTCCACCAATCTGTTGCTTGCGAAATTTCTCCTCTTGAGTTTATAAAACAGGAAATCCCCGTATTTGCCGAACGTGCAATGTCTCTTCTAAACTCGATTGCTCTTAGCCTTGCATAATTTAAATGCTGTTTATATCCCGGTGTATCTCCCCACCATCCATCATTGGTAATCACAAATATCAGATTGGCTCCATTGGTAATAAAACCCTTCATAAAATCTCCATAAATCGATTCATAACAGATAGCAGCGCAAACTGAAACATTCTCTTTTGAATGAAATACCGTTCTCTCTTTTTGCTTTCCTAAACTTCCGGAAGTTCCACCCAAGTCAATGGCGAATTTCTCAAAATATTTGAAAATAGCAGGATAGGGCATTTGCTCTACGCCAGGAACCAGTTTCGATTTGTGATAGATTTGAATTACATTCCCTGGACCATATTGAATAGAGGTATTATAGGCCTCATAATTTGTGTTTTTTCCATCTTCTTCTTTTCGCATTGAATTTGCTTCGTCCTTTTCTGTTAAGTGCTTGAAGGATGAAAGGCCCGTTATTAATTTCAAATTCGGATAGGCCTCTAAAAAATGATGTAGTGTTCGAATAGAATATGAAGCGGTTAGTTCTTCTTCCCATATCCCTTCAGGAAGGGCCGTCTCCGGACCCACCAAATAGTCTGTCTGGCTGTCAACCTTCTGTTTGGCCAAAGCCATAAATTTTTCCAATTGCTCATCCGCGCTTCCGGAGAATTTTTCATTGTACGGATCAATATTGGGCTGCACAACAACCACATGAATGGCTTTTGTTTTTTCTTGATAATGGGAATAGAGGAAATATGAAAATACAGATGGTATGATAAGAAGGGATGCAATACAAATAAACAAAGTGCTTAATTTTTTTTTCTCCTGAAAACCGGAATGCACATACTTTTTGATAAGAAAAAAAAGAAGAAGATTGATAAGTAAAATCCATACACTTCCTCCTAAAATACCTGTGTATTCATACCATTGTATCCATTTGATATGCTCTGCAAAGCCATTTCCCAGGCTTAGCCATGGCCAGCTTAGGTCCCAATTTAAATGCAAATATTCGAATCCAATCCAATAAAAGATAAATGAAAAATATCCAATCCCTG
>CANKSK010000035.1 GCA_947485425.1 Bacteroidota bacterium
ATGATTTCATGCCCATTCTCTAATTCTACCCTGAACATTGCATTCGATAAGGCCTCCTTAATGGTACCATCCTGTTCAATCGAAGCTTGTTTTGACATCCTATTTCTTTATTCTTTTTAATAATTTAAGATACTTGAAGTACCTCTTCTATATATGCAAATGTAGATAATACATCTGATTTTTCATTTCCAATTGCAATCGTATGTTCAAAATGCGCTGAAGGTAAACCATCAATGGTAGTTATAGTCCATCCATCTTTACCTTGCCTAATATTCTTTTTACCGAAATTAATCATAGGCTCAATAGCGATTACTAAACCTTCTTTTAAGATAATACCACTTCCACGCTTACCATAATTAGGTACCTCCGGCTTTTCATGTAAATTTCTACCAATTCCATGACCAACCATTTCGCGTACGACTGAGAAACCATTTTTTTCGGCATGCTCTTGAATAGCATGACTTACATCTCCTAGTCGATTACCGGGAAGCGCTTTTGCTATTCCTAACAATAAAGACTCCTTGGTAATTTGAAGTAATTTTAAAATTTCATCTTTAACCTCTCCTACTGTAAAGGTATAAGCAGAATCGCCATAGAATCCATTTTTCAAAACACCACAATCAACAGAAACGATATCTCCATCAATCAAAGCTCTATTTGAAGGAATTCCATGAACAACCTCAGCATTTACAGAAATACAGAGTGAATTTGGAAAACCATGATAACCTTTAAATGCAGGCTTTGCATGATGATCTAGAATAAACTCTTCAGCACACTTATCCAACGCAAGTGTCGTAACACCAGGTCTGATTAGTTTGCTGACTTCTGCCAACGTTTTTGCAACAAGTAAAGAACTTTCTCTTATAAACTCAATTTCTTCAGGGGTTTTGTAATAAATCATTAGATGAATTATTACATCGCAGCCCCAACTGCGGTTCTTCCCTTAATTCGACCAGATTTCATCAATCCATCATAATGTCTCATTAAAAGATGACTTTCAATTTGTTGTAAGGTATCCAACACCACACCAACAAGAATCAATAAGGATGTACCTCCATAGAAGTGGGCAAAATTACTATTTACCCCTGCTATAATTGCAAGCGTAGGCAGAATAGCTACCAAGGCCAAAAATAAAGACCCTGGCAAAGTAATTTTTGACATCACATCATCAATAAAATCAGACGTTTTTCTCCCCGGTTTAACGCCAGGAATAAAACCACCGTTTCTTTTCATATCCTCAGCCATCTGATTTGGATTAACAGAAATGGCGGTGTAAAAGTAAGTAAATACTACGATTAATAAAGAAAAAACAAAGTTATACCAAAAAGAAGTAAAATTGGTAAAAGTACTTCCAACTCCTTGAAGCGCTTCTGAACCAGGAAAGAACTGCGCAATGGTTGCAGGTATAAACATAATAGCCTGAGCAAAAATTATCGGCATAACACCAGCTGCATTCACTTTGAGAGGTATATATTGCCTAACGCCACCGTATTGCTTGTTTCCAACAATCTTTTTAGCAAATTGAACTGGAATTTTCCGGGTTCCTTGCACCAAAAGAATCACAGTAATAATAACACCTAAGAGAGCGACAATTTCAAGAAGCAAAACAACAGCACCACCTTGTACATCACCAACTCTAGAACTAATCTCATCCCAAAAAGCAACTGGTAGTTTGGCGATAATACCAATCATAATGATTAATGATATACCATTTCCAATACCTTTTTCTGTAATTCTTTCACCCAACCACATCACAAAAATCGTACCGGCAGTAAGTATAAATACTGAGGTAAACCAGAACTGAAATGGAGATATAAACTCAGGGTTTGTAATTGATAGCATTGCTGCAGGAGCATTGTTTCTTAAATTAACCAAATAACCAGGAGCCTGACCTAAAGCAATCAGAATCGTTAAATAACGGGTAATTTGATTCATTTTCTTCCTACCACTTTCTCCTTCTTTCTGTAAACGCTGGAAGTAAGGAATCGCTATGCCTAATAACTGAACCACAATAGAAGCTGAAATGTAAGGCATTATACCCAATGCAAAAATAGATGCTCTTGAAAAAGCACCACCAGCAAAAATGTCCAACAAGCCCAATACATTATTGGTTCCCGTAGTCTGATTAATCAGTCCGGCAAGGCCGTTTGTATCAATCCCTGGTAAAACGACATGAGAACCCAAGCGATATATCAAAAGAAAACCCAAGGTATTCAGTATCCTGATCCTTAGATCTTCTATTTTAAATATATTGCGTATGGTGGTAATAAAACTTTTCATATAAACTAATATATTACGGCCGTTCCGCCTTTAGATTCGATTGCAGTTTTGGCCGTTGCAGAAAAAGCATTGGCTTTAATATCTAATTTGGATGTTAATTCTCCTCTTCCAAGGATTTTAACCAAATCATTTTTAGAAACCAATCCATTGGCGACCAATACATCTTTGTCAATAACACTTAAATTCGTTTTATCAGCAAGTTGTTGCAAAACATCCAAATTTACGCCACTGAATTCAACACGATTGATATTTTTGAAACCATATTTAGGAACACGTCTTTGCAAAGGCATCTGCCCTCCTTCAAAACCTGCTTTACTGCTGTAACCAGATCTTGATTGCGCACCTTTATGACCTTTGGTAGCTGTACCACCATGACCAGAACCTTCACCACGACCAATTCTTTTTCTCTTTTTGACCGAACCCTTTGCTGGCCTTAAATTACTTAAATCCATGATATTATATACTTATGATATTATTAAATTTCTTCAACACGAACCAAATGGCTTACTTTGGCCACCATACCTCTAATTTGAGGAGTAGCCTCAACCTCAACTTTTTGATTAAGCTTTCTCAAACCCAATGCAATCAAATTTCTTTTTTGATTTTCTGGCCTGTCGATACCACTTTTTAGTTGTGTAATTCTGATTTTTCCCATTTTTTTTTATATTATTCTTCTAGCAATTAGCCGTTAAATACTTTATCTAATTTTACACCTCTATGTTGAGCTACAGTAATTGCATCACGCATTTGACTCAAGGCATCAATAGTCGCTTTTACAACATTGTGCGGATTTGAAGAACCTTTTGATTTGGCCAACACATCAGTAATGCCAACGCTTTCAAGAACTGCACGCATAGCACCACCGGCAATAACACCAGTTCCAGGAGCTGCTGGTTTCAGAAAAACAAGAGATCCACCATATTTTCCATATTGTTCATGTGGAACAGTACCTTTTATCACTGGTACCTTTACAAGATTTTTCTTTGCATCATCAACGCCTTTAGCAACTGCATCAGAAACCTCTTTTGCTTTACCCAATCCGTATCCGACAACACCTTTTTCATCACCTACCACAACAATGGCTGAAAAACTGAAAGCCCTTCCACCTTTGGTAACCTTGGTTACCCTACCGATATTGACAAGACGATCCTTAAATTCAATTTCGCTTGACTTTACCCTTTTAACGTTTACTTCTGACATCTATTTTATTATTAAAATATTGATTTAGATTTGGATGAATTAAAATTGTAAACCACCTTCGCGAGCTGCATCAGCAAGTGATTTAACTCTTCCGTGATAAAGGTATCCGTTACGATCAAATACCACAGAAGAAATCCCTGCTGCAATTGCTTTTTGAGCTAATTTAATTCCCACCATTTTAGCCTTTTCAATCTTTGTACCAGATTGATCTGCGATTTCCTTTTCTGAGGATGCTGCAGACACAAGGGTTCTTCCATCCATATCATCAATCAACTGAGCATAGATTTGCTTGTTACTTCTGAATACAGACAATCTTGGACGACCTGTGGTGCCGGAGATGGTTTTCCTGACACGCTTTTTTATACTTAACCTTCTTAATTCTTTCCTGAGTTTCATTTTCTGAATGAGTCTAATTATTTCTTAGAGGCTGATTTACCTGCTTTTCTTCTTAATTGTTCACCTGTAAACTTGATACCTTTTCCTTTGTAAGGCTCAGGTTTTCTGAGGGAACGTATCTTGGCAGCTACTTGACCAAGTAATTGTTTGTCAATACTTTCCAATATTATAGTTGGATTCTGGCCCCTTTCCATTTTGGTGGTAAGTTTGATTTCGTCAGGAAGTTGAAAAACTACATGATGAGAAAATCATAAAACCAAATCCAACATTTGTCCTTGATTGGTTGCTCTGTATCCAACACCTACTAGTTCTTGTTGTAGCGTGTAACCTTGAGAAACACCATTCACCATATTGTTTATGAGGGAACGATAAAGACCATGCAAAGCTCTATGGCGCTTTTGTTCAGTAGCTCTTTCCAGAACAACTTTGGTTTCTTCAATATTGATTTGAATACCATCCTCTATTTTCTGGCTTAATTGGCCTTTGGGACCTTTTACGTGAACCGTATCTCCATCCATGGAAATTTTAACATTTGCAGGGATGTTAACGGGTAATTTACCTATGCGTGACATTTCGTTAAATTCTTTTTAATATACATAACACAATACTTCACCGCCAACATTAAGCTTTCTCGCCTCTTTGTCGGTCATTACGCCTTGTGAAGTAGAAAGGATAGCGACACCTAAACCATTTAAAACCCTAGGAAGCGTCTCAACACCAGAATACTTTCGTAAACCAGGTCTACTAGCTCTTTTAAGACTTGTAATTGCCGGAACTTTACTAACCGGATGATATTTAAGAGCTATTTTAATTGTACCTTGAATACTCGTATCATCAAATTTATAGTTTAAGATATAACCTTTATTAAATAATATTTTGGTCATCTCCTTTTTTAAATTTGAGGCAGGTATTTCAACAATACGATGCTTTGCCCTTACTGCATTTCTCAACCTGGTGAGATAATCTGCAATTGAATCTGTCATTTTAAATATTTATTTGATATACAATATAATGCGTTCTAATTACCAGCTTGCTTTGGTAACACCAGGTATTTTACCTGCTAAAGCCATTTCACGAAACATAATACGTGAAATTCCAAATTGTCTGATATATCCCCTTGGCCTTCCTGTAAGATTACAACGATTGTGAAGTCTCACAGCAGAAGAATTTCTTGGAAGTAAACTCAGTGCTGCATGATCACCGGCAGCTTTCAATTCTGCTCTTTTAGCTGCATATTTTGCAACTAATCTTTCTTTTTTTCTAGCTTTGGCCTTTACGGATTCTTTTGCCATTTGATTTTAGTTATCTCTATATTAAATTATTGCACTTCTGTTTGACCTTTGAAAGGAATACCAAATTGTTTTATCAACTCGCGAGCTTCTTCATCATTCTTGGCAGATGTCACAAAGGTGATGTCCATTCCCATAATCTTATTTACCTTATCGATATCGATCTCAGGAAAAATGATTTGCTCGGTAATACCCAAGGTATAATTTCCTCTTCCATCAAATCCTTTCACATTTACACCACGAAAATCACGAATACGAGGAAGAGCTACAGAAATAAGTCTGTCTAAAAACTCGTACATACGGTTATCACGTAAAGTAACTCTAACACCAATTGGCATGTTCTTACGAAGTTTGAAATTGGAGATATCCTTTTTCGATTTGGTTGGAACGGCCTTTTGACCAGTGATAGTAGTCATCTCAACTACGGCGCCATCTATCAGTTTTTTATCAGTAACTGCGATACCTACACCCTGATTTACACAGATTTTAAGTAAAGCAGGCACCTCCATAGGGCTGCGATAGTTGAATTTTTTCTTTAATTCAGGTATAATTTCTTCCCTGTATTTCGATTTAAGTCTTGGAGCGTATGCCATTATTTAATAACCTCCCCTGATTTTTTTGAATATCTAACTAATTTATCATTTTCTAATCTACGGCCAACCCTTGTGGCTTTTCCTGTACCATCTATCAACATCAAATTTGAGATATCAATAGTGGCTTCTTTTTTTACAATTCCACCGTTAGGATTTGCAGTAGAAGGTTTTGAATGTTTAGATGTCAAATTAACACCTTCCACCAAGGCTCTTGAAGTACTGGTTATAATACTTAACACCTTTCCTTGCTGACCTTTTGAATCTCCTGCTATCACTTTCACGATATCACCCTTTCGGATGTTGAATTTTCTTTGTGTATTTCTTTTTCTTTCCATGGTCTTAATTTATATTACTTCGGGTGCTAATGAAACAATTTTCATATACTGTTTTTCCCTTAGCTCACGTGCAACGGGTCCGAAGATACGTGTACCCCTTAACTCATCATTCGCTGTCAGAAGCACTACTGCATTATCATCGAACCTGATATAGGAACCGTCATTTCTTCTCACCTCTTTTTTTACTCGTACGATAACGGCTTTAGATACCGTACCTTTTTTAACATTTCCGGAAGGAAGCGCGTGTTTTACTGTAACAACAATTTTATCACCTAAACTTGCGTATCTCTTTCCTGTTCCTCCTAATACGCGGATACAAAGTACTTCCTTCGCTCCACTGTTATCAGCTACTAATAATCTTGATTCCTGCTGTATCATTTTATTTCCTTATTTCTCTTTTTAAAGCTAAAAAATCATCTATGTTTTTATTTTGCTTTCTCAAGTACTTCAACGAGTCTCCAGCATTTATTTTTACTGATAGGCTTTGTTTCCATAATTCTCACTAAATCTCCAGGTCCTGATGTATTTGTTTCATCATGAGCCATAAATTTTGTGGTTTTTTTGATAAACTTCCCATATTTAGGATGCTTTACTTTTCTTTCAACAGCCACCACAATGGAACGATCCATTTTATTGCTTACTACAATACCTGTTCTTTCTTTTCTAAGTTGTCTTTGGTTTTCCATTTCGTTAAGCTTGATTTGATTGTTCAGCAGCCATTCTTGCGTGCAGTTCTGTATTAAGTCTGGCAATGGTTCTCCTTGACAATCTTAATTTCATTGGATTTTCTATTGGAGAAACGCTATGATTCAATTTCATTTTAGAATACAATCCGGTTTCTTCGGTAAGTTTAACACGAATCTCATTCGTAGATAATTCTTTTATAACTGTCTGTTTCATTTATATTACTGTTGTGAATAATCTCTCCTGATTATAAATTTTGTGGATACAGGTAATTTTTGAGCGGCAAGACGCATGGCTTCTTTAGCAGTTTCGAGTGATACACCGTCGGCTTCAAAGATAATACGTCCTGGTTTAATAACGGCTACCCAATATTCAACAGCTCCTTTTCCTTTACCCATCCGAACCTCTGCAGGTTTTTTGGTGACAGGTTTATCAGGAAATACACGAATCCAAATTTGACCTTCTCGTTTCATAAAACGAGTCACAGCTACACGAGCGGCTTCAATTTGACGTGATGTAAGCCAGGCCGGCTCCAAAGTTTTGATGGCGAATGATCCAAATGCAATTTCGGTTCCACGGGTTTCATTCCCGGTCATACCACCCTTGCCCTTATGCATTTTTCTATATTTGGTCTTCTTAGGCTGTAACATGCTTGTCTAAGTTTATACTTGTATATTATTTTTTACCTTTAAATTTTGATTTAGGAGCAGGGCGTCTATCTTGTTCACGCATCCCTGCAGTACCTGGTTTGGGTTTAGCAGTAGAGGCTCCGATATTAGGCGATAAATCACGTTTACCATAAATTTCACCTTTACAAATCCAAACCTTAACACCAATTTTACCATAGGTGGTTTGTGCTTCTGACAAAGCATAATCAATATCCGCCCTTAAAGTATGTAATGGAGTACGTCCTTCTTTATATTGTTCAGTTCTAGCCATTTCAGCACCACCTAAACGTCCGGAAACTTTAACTTTAATTCCCTCAGCTCCCATACGCATGGTAGATGCTACCGCCATTTTCACTGCACGACGAAAAGAAATTCTTCCTTCCAATTGTCTCGCGATTCCATCCCCTACCAATTGAGCATCCAATTCAGGACGTTTGATCTCATAGATGTTAATTTGAACATCTTTTTTGGTAAGCTTTTTTAATTCTTCTTTTATTTTATCCACTTCGGCACCACCTTTTCCAATCACAATACCTGGACGAGCTGTGTTAACCGTAACGGTAATTAACTTTAATGTTCTTTCAATGATGATTTTA
>CANKSK010000036.1 GCA_947485425.1 Bacteroidota bacterium
CAATTTTTTGGGCCACTGCCAATACGCCAAGAGTTTTCCCAGCTGATGTCAAACTGAGCCATGGTATAATGACTTGCATAGGGCCCCGACAAACTTTGTCCCGCAAGCGTTGTATTGGCAATTTGTACATTGTTGGCTTTCACCTCGCTCAAAAGGGCGATTGATAGTATTATACTGAACAGGAAACTAAACTTTTTCATTTTCTTTATTTTTATTTTCGGGTCATTTTTAAAATGAGCACATTCGAAAGGATATAAATTATAGGATGTCAGTGCTTTGAGCAGGTAAGATGCGGAAAGGTTTACTGACAAACCCCTTGGTTAATGTTGTTTTTTTTCCTCCCAAGAGAGCCTGCAATATCGGTAAAATTCATCAATTTTACAAAATAATAGTTCTTCTCCTCTATTCAATTTGGATTGGCAGATGGAAAGTGGCAGATGCACTGCACATTTTGTCTTGATTAGAAATGTAGTAAGGGAAATGCTTTTTATTTTATTGAAAATCAATTTAATACTTAAAATGACATGTATTCCAAAGGGTTGATAGGAATGCCATTGTACCACAATTCAAAATGCAGGTGTGGTCCACTGGTCAGCTCACCGGAATTTCCAATAATGGCAATAGCCTCTCCGGCTTTCACATAGGCTCCGGTTTTCTTGAGGAGTACAGAATTGTGTTTGTAGATGGATATCATATTGTTGGCATGCTGAACCCCTATCACGTATCCCGTTTCAGCTGTCCAAGCATTCATAATGATCGTACCATCTAATGTTGATTTGATAGCTTCGTTTTTGGGCGCTACAATATCGATTCCATAATGTTTTTCGAATTGGTCAAACGAATTTACCACCGTTCCGTGTAAAGGTGTAAAAAAGAAAAAACTGCTTACCGTACTTTCTGTCGGTTTATCCGATACATTGTAAGCAAGGTCATATTGATCACCATTTTCGATTTGAGAACGAATGATGGAGTCTTCCTTTGATTTTTTTAAGCTGCTGATGGTGTCATACTTTCCGGTCTGCTGAATATTTTGAGCTATTTCTCCTTCTCCGGCTTTTCCATAGATCACATTTTTGATGTTCTCGATATATTTATCTCGATCACTTAATTTTTTTTCCAATGTATCCACCTGAATACTCAAATGCCATAGGTCTTTTTGCATTCCCACATCGGCATACCCCGGAATATATTCCCGAAGAGGCGTAAAAGCGGTAATATAGATGACAAAAGTAATCAGACTCAGCAAAATGGTACCGGTAAAAACAAAAACATTCATGGGGGAAAGTCGAAAGGACCACTTTTCCTCAAAAGTATCATCATTCATGATTACCAGCCTATATTTGCTTTTTAAGCGGGAGAGCAGCTCCTTTTTCTTTTTTCTTGAAGGCATAGGTAATGGATATTCGGGTCAAATGAGAAATAATAACGAGAAGAATCGAAGGGCAAATATCGAAATTAATGAAAATAAGAAAAAATAAAATATTTTTGCATAACGAAAGTTATACCATCCCGGTGTTCTTTTTAAATCTTAGACATCCGAAATATATTGATAATTCATAAGAAATATAGAATTTCCTCCTTCCTTTTCATTTTCCTGCTTGTTGGGGCGATGATGTTGACGTTTTCTTGTTCTACAAAGCGCAAAGGATTTATTTTTCGAAATTACCATGCATTGACGGCAAGAGACAATGGTTATTTTAATGCCAAATTGAAGGTCATTGAAACAGAAATCACCCTCTCTGAGGCACATATTGATAAATATGACCGGATTTTGTCTGTTTTTAAATATGCCGATGATGAACAGGCCAAGATGATTTTTACGCCAATGGATGATGCCATTAAAAAAATATCCATTTCTATTGAAAAACATTCGATAACACTCAAAGGAGTGGAATACAATGTTTGGATAGACGATTGTTATCTTTTAATGGGTGAAGCGCAATTTTACAAGCATGACTTTGCCACCGCTTTGGAAACCTTTCAATATGTAGCCTCTCAGTATAAAAACAGTCCACATCACTATGATGCTGTTTTATGGATGCTTCAGTGTAATATGGAATTAAAAAAGGATGAGGCGGCAGAAACCCTGATCGATTTTATTAAAAATGATCCTAAATTCCCTAAAAAACTATTGGGAAGATATTCTGCCATTGTCGCAGACTACCATGTCCGGAAAAAAAATTACTCTTTATCAGCAAAAAATCTCACCAAAGCCATTGCTTTAACACATAAAAAGCCATCAAAAACCAGATATACTTTTATCCTCGCCCAGCTATATCAAAAAATGCATGACTATCCAAGGGCTTTCAGGTTGTATGGCAAAGTAATCAAGGCCAATCCATCCTATGATATGGAGTTTAATGCCAGAATGAACCGCGCCATTTGTTTTGATGCCATCGGCTCGGATACCAAAGCCATCAAAAAAGAGCTGCTAAAAATGCTTAAAGAGGAAAAAAATAAAGACTATTTTGATCAAATTAATTATGCTTTGGCAGAAATAACCTTGAAGGAAGGGGATGTGCCCGGGGCTATCGAATACCTGAGAAGTTCTGTCAGAACGAGCACCAATAATACCAATCAAAAAGCCATTTCCTATCTTGAACTGGCCGATATTTTTTTTAAAAAGCCTGATTATATCGGTTCACAGGCATATTATGACAGCACCGTTTCTATTCTTACCAAAGATCATCCGGATTATTATTCCATATTGAATAAAAGGAATAGTTTGGATAAGCTGGTAAAACAATTAAAAATTATTGCCTATGAAGATAGTGTGCAAAAAATTGCGGGCATGAATCCCGTTCAAAGGGATAAATTCATTTCTGATTTAATGGCCTCTGAACTGAAAGCGGCGCAGAAAAAGAAAGAAGAGGAGGCTGCTGCTAAAATCCAGAACAATACCTTGGCGCCTCAGAACCAAAATCAAAAATCAAGCTTTGGGGATATTGGATCTTCGCAATGGTATTTCTATAATTCATCGGCCATTAGTTTTGGTTATACCGAATTTGTAAAAAAATGGGGGCAAAGAAAGCTTGAAGACAATTGGAGAAGAAGCCGAAAGGATAGCGAACAATCGAATGTCGCAGAGGATGAAGAAGGCAGCTCTTCAGACAGCAGCAGTGTCTTGAGTAAAAATCAGGATAAAGGGAAGAAGGATAAATCCTTTTATACTAAAAATCTTCCCTTAACTGAAAAGGCCATTGAGGAGTCTAACAATAGAATTACCGAGGCCCTTTATACTTTGGGGCTCATTTATAAAGAGCAACTATTAGACAATGATGAAGCGGTAAAGGCATTTGAGGAACTTATTCGCAGATATCCGGATAATAAATATTTGCCTCAATGCTATTATCAGTTGTATCGTATTTTTCTGGCAGTAAAGAATACCGAACGTGCTGATTACTATAAAAACCTTTTGTTTAAAAACTTCCCTGAAAGTGATTATACCCGCTTGATTAAAGATCCCGCCTATGCGGAATCTATTAAATCCAATGCCTCGAAAGTCAATGCCTATTATGAGGAGACCTATCGACAATATCTTCAGAAAAACTACCAAGTGGTGTTGAGCAGAGCCCATGCTTCGGATTCTTTATTTCCGCTGAATGAATTGAAAGCCAAGTTTGCCTATCTGGGATGTCTAGCTACAGGTAATACAGGAAGCATAGATGACTTTCAAAGGTCTTTGATAAAATTCATCAAGCAATTCCCGGATGATCCCATCAAAAAAGCCGCACAAGAAAATGTAGATATGATTTTGGCTAAAAAATTAGGCCGTAATCCTGCCGATAATGTACTGCAATTCAAGCAAAATGCTGATACGGTTCATTATTATATGATGGTGGTGGGTTCTAATTTTGATAGCAATAAGTTAAAGATTGGGATTTCGAACTTCGATAGTCAGTTTTATAGCGAACAGGAACTATTGATAAGCGGTATGGTGTTGGATGCCAATAACCAATTGGTGATGGTTAAGGAGTTTACAAATAGCAAAACGGCAATGGATTATTTAAAAGCCGTTTCAAAATCAGAAGCGGTAATGGGCTTGAAAAGTAATGAATTTCAGCACTTTGTCATATCATCTCCCAATTTCTTCGTGCTTTTTAATCTAAAAAAGATTCCGGACTACATCGAGTTTTTTAATTTAAATTATCAATAGTTTTTTTGGTTAAAAATAGATTTTTGGGTTAAAAAAACGAAAATAACTTTTGCTTCTAATGGGCGCTAAAAGAAACCCCTGAAAAGTCTTTGCAGAGCAATAATCTGCAAATTGTTGAAAACTTTTTCGGAAATTTATTTTAAAATCAAGAAATAAATTAAAAATAATTTAAACTTAAAATATTGATTTTGAATTATTTATGTTTATTTTGTTGTGTTGGGTAAGCATAAAGAGCACTTTTTTTAAAAAAGACGTGTTTTTTACTTGTTAATAACTTATTTTTGCGTTGTATAAAATGAAGAAAAATGTTTACTAACAGAAATAGCCAACAGATGAACAAAATGAATGAATCTGAAAAAAATGGTGTAGGCTCTATCAATCTAATAGGTGCAGGAACCGTCATAGAAGGTGAAATAAAATGCAGTGGAGACATTCGCATTGATGGAACCATCATTGGGTCTATTACCTCTAAAGCGAAAGTCGTAATTGGCTCTACTGGAAATATAGAAGGAGATGTAAGTTGTCAAAATGCAGATATTTCCGGAACGATAAAAGGTAAAATAAATGTTTCTGAGTTGCTTTTTCTGAAATCTACCACCAAAATTACAGGGGATATTGTTACTGGAAAATTGATTGTTGAATCCGGTGCGAGCTTCACGGGTTCTTGTAATATGGGTCCCGTAATTAAAGATTTTAAATATGGGGAGAAGCCTAGTGTCACTGCAGAAGCCAAAGAAAAAACCGCTTAACGACTACGCCAAATACTCCGGTATGGCCTTTCAAATGCTTGCCATAATACTCATAGGTATCTATGGTGGCAAAAAGTTGGATGAGTGGCTTCATACGGGTTCAAAAATATTCACCTTAACATTTTCCTTGATTTCAGTTGTCGGAGCGATGTATCTGATGATTAAAGACGTATTAAATAATAACAAACCAGATTGAGTACAGAAAAAAGTTTTTTGCGTTTCTTGGGAATTATCATCTTGTTTGCAATACTTACCGGCAGTTTAGCTGTTTTTATCATCCATCGATATTCGTTTCCCCAAAAGCCTTCTTTAAATAGTATTTTAGCGCTTTGTGTTTTCTTCGTGTTTACAACCTCCCTAGTTTATTCGATGGTTTCGGTTTCAATCACCAAAAAACCAACCAAAATGGTAACCTATTTTATGGGGGCAACGACTATTAAATTGTTTTTAAGTCTTTTATTCTTAGCTATTTACGCCATGACACATGTGGGGGCAGCAAAAGGCTTTATCGTTGTGTTTTTTATCTTTTACATGCTTTTTACTGCCTTTGAGGTAGCCGCCTTGATATTGAAGGTAAAAAGCCCAGAATCAGGTACTTAAATAAAATAAAAAAAGAAAAAGATTAATTTTTGCATTTTTTACTTAATGTGAATACCTTTGCAGCCGCATAAAATTAGAGAAATTTACAAAATGAGCATGGGAACCGCATTTATTCAAAGAAAAAACCACATCATACGTTTTTTTGCATTTTTTATTTTAGTATTCCTTTCTGCAAACGTATTTGCTGAAGCACAAGGAGATAGTGCCACTGCCGATCATAAATTTCATCCCGGCGAACTCATCATGCACCACATTGCCGATGCTCACGAATGGCATATTGCTGGCGAGCTAGCCATTCCTCTTCCTATTATCCTGTATTCATCAGAAAAAGGTCTTGATTGTTTCTCCTCAGCAGCCTTTGAAGAGGGTATTGTGCATGGAAAACAAGATTATAAACTGGAACACGACCATATTTTCGTGGTGGGTGCAGACGGAAAAGAAGATGAACAAGCTACTGCAGGACTTTGGGATTTATCCATCACCAAAAATGTGGCTGCCTTACTCATCAGTTTATTTATTTTACTAGCGGTATTTCTTTCTGTTGCCAAGGCATATACCCGAAATCAAGGAAAAGCCCCCAAAGGTTTGCAATCTCTTCTAGAGCCAATTATTCTTTTTATTAGGGATGACATTGCGCGCCCTTCCATTGGGGAGAAAAAATATGCGAAGTTTATGCCCTATTTGCTTACCATCTTCTTTTTTATTTGGATCAATAATTTATTGGGCCTAATACCTTTCTTACCAGGTGGAGCCAATTTAACTGGAAATATCGCTTTCCCGATGACTTTGGCTGCCGTAACCTTTATCATTACCGTTTTAAATGGCAATTCCCATTATTGGAGACATATTTTTGCCATGCCGGGCGTTCCCAAAGCCGTACTAATCATCTTAACACCTATTGAAATACTGGGTATATTTATTAAGCCTTTCGTATTAATGGTGCGATTGTTTGCCAATATTACCGCCGGGCATATTGTGTTGCTGGTATTCTTTTGTCTGATCTTTATTTTCGGAGAAACGAATCCAACAGCAGGTTATATTACCGCTATCCCTGCTATTTTATTTACCGTATTTATCAATTGCCTTGAATTGCTGGTTGGTGCCCTTCAAGCATATGTCTTTACCTTTCTTTCTGCTATTTATTTTGGAATGGCTGTAACGGAAGAACACCATTAATTATGAATTCTTGTTTAACCTTTAATATTTAAAAATTATGTTGACTTTATCAATTTTATTAGCAGATGTAGCCGTAGCTAAAGCAGGTGCGGTAATTGGTGCAGGTATTGCTGCCCTTGGTGCCGGTGTAGGTATTGGCCGTATTGGTGGTAGTGCTCTTGAATCAATTGCTCGCCAACCAGAAGCAAAAGGTGACATTGCATCGAACATGATCCTTGCTGCAGCTCTTGTAGAAGGTGTTGCTCTAGGTGTTGTGGCCCTTGGATTCATCGTTGGTCTTTAATCCAATTCTTAATTCCATCATCTTAACGGTTGGTTAAGATGATGGATTTAATCTGCTTAACGCAAAAAACAAGAAAAAATAAATTCTTAATAAAGAAAATACAGTATCATGGAATTAATTAAACCATCTATCGGCCTTCTCTTCTGGATGGCATTGTCATTTGGAATTCTATTCTTTATCCTTTCAAAATATGCATGGAAACCCATCATGAAGGCGATCAAGGAAAGAGAATCTTCTATTGAAGATGCCTTAAACTCAGCAAAAAAGGCAAAAGAAGAAATTGCCGCCTTAACTTCTAACAATGAAAATTTGATCAGACAAGCCAAATTGGAAAGAGATCAGATTTTAAAAGAAGCCCGTGATGCCAAAGACAGCATTATTGCTGAAGCCAAAAACAGAGCCGTTAGCGAAGGAAATCGAATGATTGGAATTGCCAAAGAAACCATTCAAAATGAAAAAATGGCCGCCATTTCAGATCTTAAAAATCAGGTGGCGCAAATGTCTATCGAAATCGCAGAAAAAATATTGAGACATGAGCTTTCCAATGATGAAAAACAAAAAGAGCTTATTACAAACCTTTTGAAAGACGTAACTTTAAACTAAAAGGAAATGGCTGAAGCAAAATTAGGCAGAAGATACGCCAAATCTCTTTTTGATCTATCCCTTGAAAAGGGGAATACAGAAGCGGTTTATCAAGACATGTCGTTAATTCATCAGGTTTGTGAAGAAAATAGAGCGCTTATTCTGCTTCTTCAAAATCCGATCATATTTCCCGAAAAGAAAACAAGCATCCTTCGCGAAATCTTCCAAAAGAAAATTGATGCACTTACCATGCGCTTTTTGGAAATCATTGTTCACAAAAGGAGAGAAAATCAACTCTTGTCCATAACGACCGAATTTATTGCCTCCTATTTGGCATATAAAGGAATTGAAAAAGCAATTGTGACAACTGCCACAGGGCTTGATGACAAACTCAGAAGCGAAGTAATTGCGATGGTAAAAAAA
>CANKSK010000037.1:0-7866 GCA_947485425.1 Bacteroidota bacterium
ATGCTTTACAAGTTTTACAAAAAGCAGAAAAAAGAAAATCAATTTGTTTCTGTTACCCAATGTCAACTGGACTACATAGATACTTACCATTTATCCTTTTTAATTGTGGCCAAGGATATGCAGCCAGATGAAAAAATTAAAGAAAGGGTAAAACAAGAATTTATAGATAAAAAATCTGGGGAAAGATTTTGGATATTAAAATGATTTTCAAAAAACTATCCGCCGATGCGAATCATGCTTCGGTTTTCAATATGTTCAAAATCAAATTGCCCTCCCCTTTCAGCCTTTTTGGCTTGCAGACATTGTTCAATCAATGGTAAAATATTTTCCTGTTTGCGAAATGCGCTAAGCAAATCGGTTTCTTCCTTTGAAAACAAACAATTTTTCATTTTTCCATCTGCAGTGAGGCGCATGCGGTTGCAATCCCCACAGAAAGGTGCCGTCATGGTGCTGATGATGCCAAATTTACCCTTAAAACCACGAACGCTATAGTTTTTTGTGGTATCATGGGCCTTATCATCTATTTTTTCAATTTCAAATGCAGTGCTAATTTTTTCTAACATTTCCTTCAAAGAAAACACTTTTTCCCAAAGCCATTTGTTTCCTGCAAAAGGCATGAATTCAATGAATCTGACATGCAAAGGATATAGCCTTGTCCATTCCACAAAGTCATTGATTTTATCGGCATTCACACCTTTCATCACTACCATATTTACTTTCACATCAAAACCTTCTTGCAACAACAAATAAATATTGTCCATGATTTTATGAAAGTCGCCTCGGCGGGTAATGGCATAAAATTCATCGGCATCAAGGGTATCCAAACTGACATTCACCGATTGAATACCTGCTTTTTTAAAGGTATCAATAAATGTATCGGCGAGCACTGCGTTTGTTGAAATGGTTAATTCTACTGGTAAAGTAGACAAGGCCATGATGATTTCAGCGGCATCACTCCTTACCAAAGGCTCACCACCTGTAAGCCGAATTTTGGTCACTCCCTTGTCTACAAAAATCTTAGAAATCTCGAAAATTTCCCTTGCACTCATCATTTTATGGCTTGGCGTGACTTGCATTTTCTCCTCGGGTATGCAATACAGGCATCGCAAATTACACGCATCCGTCAAGGAAATGCGTAAATAATTGTGTTTTCTACCGAAAGTATCCTCAAGAATGGGTTTCAAGTTGCAGCGAATGGATTAGTGTCTACAAAGTTAATTAGATTCCTTCAATTTATTTCATGATACAGGATTTTTATACATTTGTAGTAAAACAGATCAATAGTCATGTCATCAGAGCTTCTATATATCATCCCCCTTATTTTCCTAATCGCTTTCCTATATTCGTCCGTAGGTCATGGAGGCGCAAGTGGCTATTTGGCCCTGATGGGTATGATTGGCATCAGTGCAGGTATCATGCGTCCTTCGGCGCTTATTCTGAATCTCTTTGTAGCAGGCATATCCTTCCAGCAATATTACAAAGCGGGTTATTTTCGGAAAAATATTTTTATTCCCCTTGGCATGAGCTCCATACCCATGGCATTTATTGGTGCCCGCATCGATATTGATGCGTTCTGGTACAAGCGTATTTTGGCAGCTTGCCTGCTGCTTGCAAGCCTCAGAATCCTTGGCCTTTTTGCCAAAAAAGAAAATAAAAGTTTGCATACCATGCCCGTATGGGCAGGAATTGTTTTGGGAGGAAGTCTAGGACTTATTTCAGGAATGATTGGCATAGGTGGCGGTATTCTACTGAGTCCAGCACTACTATTATTCCGTTGGTCGGATGTAAAGGAAACGGCAAGTATTTCCGCCTTGTTTATCTTGGTGAACTCATTGGCCGGATTGGTAGGCCTCTTCAGCAAAGGTGTTGAAATGACACCTTCTCTTCTATTGTGGATATTTCCCGCAATTTTAGGCGGCATAGCAGGATCTCACTGGGGAAGCAAACAAAAAAATATGCAAGTATTAAGGCAAATGCTAGGTGCTGTGCTAATCCTCGCATCCATTAAATTATGCTTTGAGTAATGATAGAAATAGAAAAAGCCAAAAACCTTCTCCTGCAAAACATCAAAGCCATTGATGAAATGATTGAAATTTCGGTAGCGGATGCATGCGGTTATATGCTTGCCGAGGACATCTTTTCTCCCTATGATCTGCCACATTTCAGGCAATCCTCAGTGGATGGTTATGGTTTCAAAAATGCAAACCATCAAAATACTTTTGAAATTATTGACACCATAAAAGCAGGAGAAATCTCCAAAACCCCTTTGCAAGAGAATGAATGTGTTCGGATTTTTACTGGCGCCATGGTACCTGAATCGGTTGATACCATAGTGATGCAGGAACATGTGGAAAAAATTGATGGACAGATAAAAATTAGTAAAGAACTCAGCGGCTACCCGAATTTCATCCGTAAAAAAGGGAGCCAGATTGGTAGCGGAAACAGGGCACTGGGCAAAGGACTAAGAATAAACCCTGGTTCAATTGGATTTCTGCATGCCATGGGCATCAAAGATATTTCTGTTTTCAGAAAACCCAAGGTAACCATCCTTACCTGTGGAGATGAACTGCTGTCAATAGGCGAAACCTATCAAGAAGGGAAAGTATATGAATCCAATGCCTATGCGCTCAAAGCCGCAGTGGAAAAAGAGGGTGCACACATCCTGCATCTGGCGAGTGCAAAAGATCAACTCCCTGAGCTGACGGCTACATTTTTACAGCAGCTTGAAAATGCGGATGTAGTATTGGTTTCCGGAGGTATCTCTGTGGGCGACTATGACTTTGTTGCAGAAGTTTTTGAGCATACAGGGGTAGAAAAAATTTTCCATAATATTCTGCAAAAACCCGGAAAACCTCTCTTTTTTGGGAAGAAAAACAATACGTCTATCTTCGGTTTACCGGGCAATCCGGCTTCCACACTGTGCTGTTTTTACGAATATGTGTTACCGGCTCTGCGCATGATGATGCAAAAAGATACTCTCTTTTTACCCATCAAAAATCTACCCATCAGCCACTCCGTTTCCAAAAAAAAGGAACTAGGCGTTTTCTTAAAGGCCTATATCAATCAAACACAATCTGAAGTCCAATCCCTTGAAGGGCAAGATTCCTTTATCCTTCGCTCTTTTGCATCCGCAAATGCACTTATTTATGTACCTTCGGGTATTGAAAAAGTGGAAGCAGGAACCCAAGTTGAAGTACATCTCTTACCTGAATATTAAAACAGCAAAATGAAAATCAAAATATTGCCTTTTGGCGTATTTACAGATATTTTTGTCACGCATTTTTGGGAGACCGAAAAAGCCCTTTCTATACAAGAATTGATAGAGGAATTATCTACCCAATATCCGCAAATCAAAACCTATACCTTCCGCGTTGCCATCAACAAAGTAATCATTGAAGACCACAATACGATATTGCAGACAGATGATGAAATGGCACTGTTGCCGCCATTTTCAGGAGGTTGATATTTTTGAAAATAGAAAGGACTAAAGAAATGATACCAAGAAAAAAGCAAGAAGAATAAAAGAATTTTACAGATGAAAAAAGATAAAGATTATTTTGTGGAAGGTAGCATCCCGGCAGAATTGGTAGCAGATGAAATCCGCAAGCATAGCCACAAAAAAAATATCGGTGCACATGCTTTTTTTTTAGGACAAGTAAGGGCAGATATCATTGATGGAAAAGAGGTACAAGAAATTATATATTCCGCCTATACCGAGATGGCGAATCCTGAATTCAGTAAAATCAGAGAAGATGCTTTTGAAAAATACAATCTAAGCTGTCTGCATATTTACCACAGCATAGGCGCAGTGAAAACCGGAGAAATATCACTTTTTGTCTTGGTTTCATCCAAACATCGAAAAGATAGTTTTGATGCTTTAGAAGATATTGTTGAACAAATCAAACTCAAGGTACCCATTTGGAAAAAAGAAATCTTGGCGGATGGAAATCCAAACTGGGTATAATCACTTGTTTCTAAACCACAGGTCTATTTCTTTGACACCATCTATTTCAGGCTATTCATCACATGAAATGTTTAGCGAATAAACTTATTTCACTCTTTCCACATATGCGGATGTTCTGGTATCAATTTTAATTTTTTCTCCCTGATTGACAAATAGAGGAACACTCACAATCGCACCGGTTTCAACCGTAGCTGGCTTCAAGGTATTGGTGGCAGTATCCCCTCTTATGCCTGGCTCTGTGTAGGTAATTTCAAGCTCTACAAAAATCGGCCCCTCAGCCACGATGGGGTTATCACCCTCAAAAGCCACTTTTACTTCCATCCCTTCTTGCAAAAATTTAAAACCATCACCAAAAAGAACAGTAGGCACATAAAATTGTTCAAAAGAATCATTATCCATGCACACCAAATTATCGCCTTCTGGATAAATATACTGAAGCTGTCTGTATTCAATTCTTACAATCTCAACGGACTCCCCAGATCTAAAACGATACTCCACCGACTTACCGGTAATCAGATTCTTCATCTTTGCTTGATAAAAGGCCCTTAAATTCCCTGGGGTACGATGCTGATATTCAACCAATATACAAAGATCTCCGTTAAATCTTAATACAGTTCCTACGCTGATGTCTTGAGTTGTTGCCATGCTAGATGTATTTATAATCAAGTGCAAAGGTACAAAAAGAAAAAGGCATTTTCAAAAACGAATGTATCTATATGAAATACAATATATTACACTACTCGACAAATTGTCCAGATTGCTCATCAAAGCAAAGATATGGACTGGCATTCAGGGTAAATTGAACGATTCTTTGCATCCTTTGGCAGGGGGTACCATATCCTTCCAAAGCCTTTTCACGCTGCCAACAGCGTTCACGAAGATGACCCAAAAAGGCATTGATGATGAGATAGCCTTTATCCATATTGACGATTTGTATACAGGCCCAATTATCGACCTTTACCTCATCACCACTGCGCAAAATAATATGTCCATATTCATGCACATAATAGAAATGACCTGCATTGGGATAGCGTTCATTTAACATATTAAACTTTTCCGGACAATAGCGAATTTCTGGATCGGGGAAAAAACGGGAAACTGAAATGTCAAAGGTATTGCAATCCTGAATTTCCTTTACGGCATATCTACCCGGCTTCCATACCTCCTGTCCAAACAATGAAAAAGCGGAAAAGAAAATCCAAGAAAAAAAAAAGAAGAAAATAGGGCGTGAAGGATGCATCCTTACAAAATTACTGTTTATTTAAATACATTTGTATGTTTTTTAATCTTTAACAAGATGTTGATATTCCATTCTCACTGCCAGATGGGAAACCAAATGTTTATCTATGCCTGCGCTGAAGCACTATCGGCAAAGAAAGCTGTACCTGCCTGTTTAAGCGATACAGATGGATTGGTCTATTTCAGCAAGCCAAACCGCAACAGATGGCATCATTTTATCAAGTATCAATATTTTCGCCTCTACAACAAGCTTAAACCAAATCAATATACTTTTCATCATCTACAAGATAACCGTATCGATTACTCCGAAATGATGCGAAAAAACCCAGAAAAAAACACTTGGTATTATGGCTATTTTCAGGGATTATCCTATTTTTATGGGATGGATGAAGAGGTACGAAAATGGTTTGGCATCCGAAAAAAATATCAAGATCGATATACCGAAGTACTTGAAAATCTCAGCACAAAAAAACGATTGGTGACCGTTCACCTGCGCAGAAAAGATTACAAGACTTTTGGGCCTGATTTCCTCAAGGGACCCGATTTAAGTCTGCCATTTGAATACTACCACAAAATCCTCAGAGGCATGGACCTGAAGGATTGCCAATTGGTTTTTATTTCTGATGAAATGGAAGAAGTAAAAAAGGAATTTGCCTATATCAATGATGCCTATTTTTCCTCACATGAACCCATTATAGACTTGCAGTTTCTCATTCATGCTGATGTCTGTATTATTGCCAACAGTACCTTTGGATGGTGGGGTGCTTTTTTAAATGAGAAGAAAAACAAAACCATTTATGTACCTGCATATTTTTTAGGATTTAAGGTACAAAAAGAATTTCCTGTCAACATCATTCCCACTGATTGGGTGCGTGTGGCGGTCTAAAAAAATTAAGTACTTTTGCATCAAAAATCATATCCTTTGGAACAAAACAATCCCTCTATATTTTTTTCAGTAGTCATCCCTACGTATAATCGGGCAAGTATTATTACCGATACCATACAGAGTGTTCTTCAGCAGGATTTTAAAGACTTTGAAATTATTGTGATTGATGATGGCTCCAAAGACCAAACCCAATCGGTAATTGCGAACATACAAGACCCTCGCCTGCATTATTTTTATCAAAGCAACAAAGAACGCAGTGCCGCAAGAAATGAAGGGATACGCCAAGCAAAAGGAACATACATCTGTTTTCTTGACAGCGATGACCGCTATGAAACAAACCATTTAAGCACCCTATATCATTTTATCGAAAAGCAAAAAAATGAAGTTGCCCTGTTTTTTTGCGACCATTTTTGCTTGCAAAATGGAAAGCTTACCGAAGCTGTAATTGCCCCCTTCGATGCACAAAATCCGGTGATGTATTTTTTATATCATCCGGTGATTCCGGCAAGGGTTTGCATACACCATTCCATATTGGAAAAATATAGATTTGATGAAAGAATTGTCATCGTTGAAGACTTGGTTTTATGGGTGCATATCGCATTGCATTATCCAGTTTATCATATCGATGTAAAAACAGTATGGTATCATTTGCATGAAAGCAATTCAGTAAATATTTCAAACAATGCATTTGGTCCTCGCTTGCGCGGATTGGAAATTTTTTTCAAAGAAAAAGAAATCACCAAAGCCATTCCATCCTCTGATAGAAGAAGCCTTATCGGGGATTGCCACTTCGGGATTGCCAGGCATTATGAATTCAAAAGAAATTTTTTGGGCATGCTCAAACATCTGATTCTTTCTTTTGTATATACCCCTAAGCATCCGCAGAATCGATTCAAATTATACATGATCTATCGTTATCTTTTGGGTAAAAAAGGAGATGTCTGAAACCGGAAAACTACGCATCATGCAGGTCATCCCTTCACTCTTGAAAGGCGGTGCAGAGAGACTTGTACTCGATATTTGTCGACAACTGCACAACAGATCTGATGTGGAATATCTTTTGGTGACCTTTCGTGAAGATACGGCCTATGAATTTCTTCACCAGGATTTACACCACCAAATTGTACATGCAGAGGTGATGCCATCCATTACCTCCAAAGGAATATCAAATATTCATGAATTTATTCATGTGATAGAAAAATTCAAACCCGATGTGATCCATTCTCATCTTTTTGAAGCTGAAATGGTAAGCAGAGAAAAAATTTTTCCCAATGTATTGTATGTTACCCATCTGCATGACAACATGCCGCAATTCAGGAACATCAAGCCCGGCATGCTGAACAAAAAGATGATTACCAACTACTATGAAAAAAGACGCATCCTTAAAAAATACAAACAATGCAGGAATCATTTTATAGCCATTTCGCATGATACCTACGACTATTTTAAAGAATGCCTGCCTTCAGAACTGCATCAAATCAGTTTGATGGCCAATGCCATTGACAATTCCAGATTCAGCAAGCTTGAAAATCGCCCCATCACCGAAAAGCGACTGGAATTGGT
The DNA here is from genome assembly GCA_947485425.1 of Bacteroidota bacterium. GTDB lineage: Bacteria > Bacteroidota > Bacteroidia > AKYH767-A > CANKSK01 > CANKSK01. Next base: position 7,653 of record CANKSK010000037.1, read on the forward strand.
AAGCACAGGCAGTTTATATCCCAAAAAAAATCAGGCCTTTCTCACCGATGTGGTGGAAATGCTTGTCAAATCAGGCATCGACACGCACCTCACCCTCTTGGGTGAAGGGCCCGAAAGAAAAAAAATCGAGGAAAAAATCAAACAGCAAAATCTGCAAGCACATATCACCTTAAAAGGAAATGTTGACCATGTGGAAGACTATTTGGAAGATGCC
>CANKSK010000038.1 GCA_947485425.1 Bacteroidota bacterium
GTAAGCACCAAAGAACTATTTGATATACCACCCATCACACCATCATTCACAACATACCATTCATTGACATTCGTTTGAGTTGAAAATGTATAAATCTCTTTCATGTTTGTATTACTGGATAAGCTAAGTGTTAGTAAAATTAGGAGGTATTTCATAAATTTTATTTATTTCAGGGTTTAGATGCTTTCTATGCGGCTATTTATTAAGTCATTTTTAATTTCTATGTTTTAACAATGTTTCTATATCATCATGTTCATCACCACTTTTTACCATTACGTTTTTTGTGTCTTTTTCTAGGCTGTCCGATAACGTTTTCGCGGTTTGCCTTGTTTGGAGTTTGAAACAATTTCTACCGAAATGTTAGTTTAAAGATACTATGTTGCTAGGCATTTGCAAAGGAAAAATTAAAAAATTGTCTACCGATTTTGCAAATGCTTTGATGTCCGCCCAAATAAGGCAAACCGTGTGTTAGCGGTTCGGGCTTTTTGTCTTGTGTAATTATTTCGTCTAATTGTCTGCGCGTTTGTAGTGAAGTTGTGTAAGTCCTTTGTCAAATGATTTTATTGAAACAAATTCTAATTTTTGTTCAGGTCTCCCGTCTTTGAATAGTTTTGTCCCATTACCAACTAATATTGGTATAACGGAAATAATGAACTCGTCAATTAGGTCGCCTTTTAAAAGTTCATTTACTATTTCTGCTCCACCGTCACAAAATATATTTTTTCCATTCTCTGATTTAAGTCTTTCAACAAGTGATTTAAGGTCTCCTGTGTAAAATTTCACGGAGCCAATATTTGGTCTTGGTGTCCTTGTAATAATGTATGCGTCTTTGTCTGCGTGAGGGAAGTCAAAACCCATAGAAATTACTTTGTCATAAGTTTTGCGTCCAACTATTACCGCGTCAACTGTTTTTACGAAGTCCGCATATCCATAATCTTGTCCTTCTTGTTCTACAATTGAAAGAAATCCAAGGTCGTCATTTGGCTTAGCAATATAACCGTCCAAACTTGTCGCGATGTATAAAATTACTTTTCGATTCATATTTATTCTGTCAATTGTCCATTGTTACTGTGTCGTCTTTAGCCTGACCGCTAACTGCTATTAAATGTATTCCGTTTTTTAATCTCATTTTTTTCCTTCCCTTTTCCCAATATCGGTATGGCGTATACTTTCTGAGGCTTCCTTTTCTCCCGCTTTACGTGTCTGGGTAGTGTTTCCGGAAATATCCTCAAAATTTCCTTTTCTATATCGGTACTCAAATCGCCTTCGCTCTATGCAAATATAGTTTTTAATTTCATTTCACCTGTAGCCTTCCTTCCTGTTTTTGCATTTCTTTGGTAGGCGCTTTCCATTCCCAATCAGAAACCCCAAACGCCTCCAGCCGCTCTTTTTACAGGCTCAAGGTCTCCTCTGTCTCGTTTTTTCATCACCCATACTAAAAATTAACAATGTAACGTATTCACTACAATAGCAATAAAAAGCACTATAAATTTTTATTAATGTAGCGAAAACTTTACATAAATATTCTTTTTTCGCTTCTTTGTAAAAATTTTAGGATGCGCATCTAGAAAAAATACTTTTCCTTTCTCTTCTCATTTAGGGCAAAATACTTACCAATGCCCTGGAAATGATGAAAAAATAATAGGCTTACTGCTTGCTTTTATTGCCGCAATCTCCTCCTTATTAAAGTCTCTGCTAGGTAAACACCCGAAGGCCATAAAATGCTCTATTCCAAAGGTCAACACCTTTCTATCTCCGCATCTTCTCTAATTCTCTCCTCTTCTGTCTCATATTTCCTCTGTGTAATACAATTCGTCCCCTTGCCAAGCAAAACCAAGCTCCTAAAAAAGAAAAATCAAACTTCTGTTTCTCCTTCTCCTGTTTCCAAAATCTCTGCCAACAGCGTTCCCCAAAGAATCGCCTCTTTTCAAAAAATACTAAGCAGCGGCGATATTCTTCATCAACCCCCGCACCGCTTCTGCAATGCCTTCGGGATGTAAGCCGCACTCCTCATGCAGCTGCATAGGCTCGCCATGTTCTATATACCTGTCGGGGATGCCCAGGCGTATTACCTGCGCGCGGTAAGCCTTGTCAGCCATAAATTCAACAATGGCGCTTCCAAAACCTCCCATCAGACAGCCGTCCTCTATGGTAATGACTTTCTTGTATTTTGAAAATACTTCATGAAGCATGTCCTCATCCAAAGGTTTCACAAAACGCATATCGTAATGTGCAGGGTTTATCCCCTCTTTGCCTAGAGACTCACAAGCTTGTACCACATAGTTTCCAATGTGCCCAATGCTTAATATGGCTACTTCTTCTCCATCTTTTATCTTTCTTCCTTTTCCTACTTCAAGGGCCTTCATGGGCAGTCGCCATTCGGTCATTACCCCATTGCCTCTTGGATAACGAATGGAAAAAGGTCCCATGTTCTCTTGCTGGGCGGTAAACATCAGATTTCTCAGCTCTTCCTCATTCATCGGCGCCGATACCACCATATTGGGGATGCAACGCATATAGGCCAAATCATAAGCCCCATGATGCGTAGGACCATCAGCCCCGGCAAGTCCGCCACGGTCTAAACAGAATATCACATTGAGGTTTTGCAGCGCCACATCATGTATCACCTGATCATAGGCCCTCTGCATAAAGCTAGAGTATATATTGCAAAAGGGTACCAAGCCCCTGGTAGCCAATCCGGCAGAAAAAGTGACTGCATGCTGTTCTGCAATGCCCACATCAAAAGCCCTGTCAGGCATAGCTTGTAACATGATATTCATAGAGCATCCGGAAGGCATCGCCGGCGTTATCCCCATAATTTTAGAGTTCTTTTCTGCCAACTCCACAAGGGTATGTCCAAAAACATCCTGGTATTTGGGCGGCTGTATGCCGTTTTGCTTGGGTTTTAAAATTTCTCCCGTGGTCTTATCAAATAAACCGGGTGAATGCCATTTGGTTTGGTCCTTTTCCGCTAGGGAATAGCCCTTGCCTTTCACCGTCAGTACATGCAAAATTTTGGGTCCTGGAATGTCGCGAAGGTCTTTCATCACCTTTACCAGCCTTTCTACATCATGCCCATCTACCGGACCAAAATATCTGAACTTTAGGGATTCAAAAAGATTGCTTTGTTTGAGCAATGCCGACTTCACCGCGTTTTCAACTTTAGAAACAATGGATTGTGCATTGGGACCAAATTTGCTGATTTGTCCCAGTATTTTCCATACTTCTTCTTTTACCTTGTTATAGGTATGTGATGTGGTGATATCGGTGAGGTATTCTTTCAAAGCGCCTACATTGGGGTCTATAGACATGCAATTGTCATTGAGCACCACCAAGAGGTTGGAATTTTCTACGCCTGCATGGTTCAAAGCTTCAAATGCCATGCCGGCAGTCATCGCCCCATCACCAATAACGGCGATGTGTTTGCGGTCGTTCTCCCCCAGATACCTCGAAGCTACTGCCATGCCAAGGGCGGCAGAAATAGAAGTGGAGGAGTGGCCTACGCCAAAGGTATCATATTCGCTTTCGCTTCTTTTGGGAAAGCCGCTGATGCCCTTGTATATTCGGTTGGTATGAAAATCTTTCTTTCTGCCGGTAAGGATTTTGTGCCCATAGGCCTGATGCCCAACATCCCATACCAATTGGTCATAAGGGGTGTTAAAGGCATAGTGCAGAGCCACAGAAAGTTCAACGACCCCCAAGCTGGCACCAAAATGGCCTCCATTCACAGAAACAACATCTATCAGATATTGTCTGAGTTCATTGCAGGCCTCTACCAATTGGGTTTCCTTGAGCTTACGCAGATCTGCGGGATATTCGATTTGTTCTAGTAAATTCACCGTCCCTTTTATTCAGTTTTGTTTGTTTGCAAAGCTACAGAATAATTCTGAATTCTCCACATGTCTAGTTATCAGCCCTTAGGGGGCTATTCTTTTTAATCATGTATTTTCTTTGAAAACACTGCAAAATATCGTTTTTTTGCATTTGCATTTTAAAAAATAAAAAACATTGGAAAGAACAAAAGTTGCAGATATTTTGCAGAAGGGTCTCAGTGGTACAGAGATTAATGTAAAAGGATGGGTGCGTACCCGTCGTGATTATAAAAACATCGTATTTATTGCCATCAATGATGGTTCGGTGATCCACAACATTCAGGTGGTAGCAGAAACCTCCAATTTTGATGAGGCTTTGATAAAACTCCTAACAACAGGTTCTTGTGTTTCTGTGGAGGGGATGCTGGTGGAGTCGCAAGGAAAAGGTCAGGCCCTTGAAATTCAGGCCTCCAAAATAGTGGTTTACGGTACCGCCGATGGCGAAAAATATCCTTTGCAACGAAAAGGGCATTCTTTGGAGTTTTTGAGGGAGATCGCCCACTTAAGACCGCGCACCAATACCTTTGGCGCCATCTTTAGAATGCGCCATGAGATGGCTTATGCCATACATCGCTTTTTTCATGAAAAAGGCTTCTACTGGCTGCATACCCCTATTATCACTGGTTCCGATGCCGAAGGTGCCGGCGCCATGTTCAGGGTCACCACTTTAGATCCCTTGAATCCACCGAAAAAGGAAGATGGCTCCATCAATTATGCAGAAGATTTTTTTGGCAAAGAAACCAACCTGACCGTTTCCGGTCAATTGGAAGGGGAGCTCGGCGCCTTAGCCCTTTCACAGGTATATACCTTTGGCCCCACCTTTCGTGCTGAAAACTCCAATACCACAAGGCATCTAGCCGAATTTTGGATGATAGAACCGGAAGTGGCTTTCTTTGAATTGAAAGAAAATATGGACCTGGCAGAAGAATTTTTAAAATACCTGGTCTCTACCGCCCTGCAAAATTGTCGCGCCGATTTGGAGTTTCTCAATAAAATGTATGACAACGATTTGATTGCCCGCCTGGAATCAGTGCTTGCCTCTCCTTTTGAAAGGCTTACCTATACCGATGCGGTAGAAATCCTCAAAAGCTGCGGTCATCCCTTTGAATACCCCGTAGATTGGGGAACAGATTTGCAATCGGAGCATGAACGATACCTCGTTGAAAAACACTTTGGAAAACCCGTCATCCTCACAGATTATCCCAAACACATCAAAGCCTTTTATATGAAGCAAAATGAGGATGGCAAAACCGTTCGCGCCATGGATGTCCTCTTCCCCGGAATTGGTGAGGTCATTGGCGGCTCGCAGCGGGAGGAAGATTACGACAAACTCTATCAACGCATTCAGGAAATGGGTATACACGAAAAAGATTTGTGGTGGTACCTGGAAACCCGAAAATATGGCACGGCACCACATAGCGGCTTTGGCCTAGGATTTGAAAGATTGATGCTCTTTGTCACCGGAATGGGTAATATCAGAGATGTCATCCCTTTCCCAAGATTTCCACAAAACGCTGAATTCTAATTTTTGATCAAGAATAAATTAAGTATATTGCAGTATGCAAAAACTCAGCTTATCTCAAAAGCAACAGCAGAAACTATCTCCCCAACAAATTCAGCTGGCAAAATTGTTGGAGGTGCCTACTGTTGCTTTGGAGCAAAGAATTAAGGAAGAACTTGAAATCAATCCTGCTTTGGAAGAAGGTCCTGAAGATGAGGATGAGTTTAACAATGATGAGGAAGAATCCGATGATGAATTGGATGCAAATGTAGATGCGGAAAACGATTCAGAGGATTTTGAAGCAAAAGAAAAAGAGGATTTTGACATTGATGATTATCTGCAGGATGACGACCTTCCTTATTACAAGCTGAATGTCAACAACAGCAGTAAAGATGATGAGAAAACAGAATCGCCTATTGTCGTAGGTATATCTTTTCACGAATCTTTATATGCTCAGCTCGGCATGACCGATCTGGATGATCGCAAGTTGCAAATTGCAGAAAATCTGATTGGCAATTTGGATGATGATGGGTATCTGCGTCGTTCATTGCTTTCTATTTCTGATGACCTAGCGGTAACACAAAATATTCTTGTCGATGAAAAAGAACTTCAAGAAATTCTTTTTGTGATTCATGCTTTCGAGCCCGCAGGCATTGGCGCACGCAATTTAAGGGAGTGCCTCTTGTTACAATTGAAAAGAAAAAATCAAGATGATCCCTTTATTTCAACAGCCGTTCTGGTGGTTGAAAAATATATGGATGAGTTTTCTAAAAAACACTATGATAAAATTGCCAAGCATTTTGAAATTGGTGAAGAGGCTTTAAAAGATGTGATCCATGAGATTTTAAAGTTAAATCCCAAGCCCGGTGATGCTGTTTCTGATATTCAAAAATCTCAACAACACATCACACCCGACTTTACCATTACCAATATAGATGGCATTTTGGAGCTGTCCTTAAATGCAAAGAATGCGCCCGAACTTCGAATAAGCCGCTCATATATGGATATGCTGCTGTCCTATTCCAAAGAAAAGAAAGCCACCAAAAGCAATAAGGATGCTTTGATGTTTGTCAAGCAAAAGTTGGATTCGGCACGTTCTTTTATTGATTCCATAAAGCAGCGTCAACAAACGCTGATAAAATCCATGACGGCTATTATGTTGCATCAGCAAGAGTACTTTATGACTGGTGATGAAACCAAACTCAAGCCCATGATATTGAAAGATATTGCCGATAAAGTGGCCTTGGATATTTCAACCATTTCTCGCGTGGCAAATAGTAAATATGTTCAAACCCCCTTTGGTACGTTTTTGCTGAAAAGTTTTTTCTCCGAAGCCTTGCATACCGAAAGCGGCGAAGAGGTGTCAAGTCGTGAAGTAAAAAAAATCCTCAGCGATGCCATTGCTGCAGAAAATAAAATCAAGCCCCTTACCGATGATAAATTGGCTGTGATCCTAAAAGAACAAGGCTATACCATTGCCAGAAGAACCATCGCAAAATACCGCGAGCAGCTCGGAATTCCTGTGGCCAGAATGAGGAAAGAATTATAATGAAAGAAGAGAAATCGTATTTTCCTGCCCATATGCTCTCCTGGGCTTTTCATCCCTTGCTGATGCCTACCTATGGATTGTTTCTGGTTTTTACTTTCAATGTATACTTCCGGTTTTCCATTCCCCCTGTGTTAAAATGGGTGACTTATCTCATTGTATGTATCAGCACCTTTTTACTGCCATCGATTGCTGCTTTAGGCATGGTAAGAAGTGGTATAATAAAGTCTTTGCAGATGGAAAGCAGAGAAGATAGACAGGCGCCCTTTTTGGTGACAGCGGCCTTCTATATCGTTTGCTATTATTTGTTGACGCAATTGCATTTGCCTAAAATGTTTTTATCCATGATGTTGGGTGCATGCATTTCTGTCATCTTGGCTCTCATCATCAACTTTTGGTGGAAAATAAGTATTCATACCATTGGCATGGGTGGCCTTTGCGGAATTGTATATGCTCTTTCTCAAAGTTTGTTTGTTGATATGGTGATGCCTTTTTCCTTTCTGGTATTGCTTTCCGGATTTGTGGCCTCAGCAAGAATGTTTGTCGGCTCCCATCAGCCGGCACAGATTTATATGGGTTTTATTCTCGGATTTATAGCAGAATGTATTTCGATGGGTTTTTAATGCACTCGATATTTCCTCCTCTTATCACCATAAAAAAATTGATAAAATGAAAAAACATTTGTCTTCCCTAGCAGTATTTGTATTCTTCTTGTATGGGGTTTCAACGGCTCAAAAAGCACCTAAAAAAGATTGGGATGTAGAAGCTTCTTCCGCTCCCTTTAAAAATCTGGAGATCAATACCGATGAAGGAACCTGGATGAA
>CANKSK010000039.1 GCA_947485425.1 Bacteroidota bacterium
GACACTCTTCAAGCAGAGGAGATATTTAGATGTCATAGTGGAATATATGGCTCAAATATAGCATTCGAACGCCTAAAATTAAGAAAATTCCATTAATTTAAGTGGTGACAACATTATTATGAAATAAAAACCTATTTTCGCATTTCAAAATCAAAAAATATACCATGAAAATTTTAAAATTATTCAGTCTCGCCATCTTGTTTGCAGGCATTGGTGTGGCATCGGCTCAAAAAAGTACAGATAAAAAAATAAAAATGGAATTAAAAGACAAAAACGACCAAATTGGCTATTCCCTGGGAGTAGTAATCGGTAGCAACCTGAAAAATCAAGGTTTTGATACCTTGAAGTATGAAATGATGTGCAAAGCATTAAAAGATGTGTATGAAAACAATACCCTATTGATTTCTGCCGATAGCGCAAATCATTTGCTGAGTGATTATTCACAGGCGATACAAAGAGACAAAGCGGATAAAAATTTAAAGGAGTGTAATAAATTCTTTGAAGAAAACGGAAAAAGAAAAGGCATTGTATCGCTTCCTAGTGGGTTGCAATATGAAGTAATCAAAACAGGAGAAGGCCCTAAGCCATTGCTTACTGATAAGATTACAGCACATTATCGTGGTACCTTTTTAGATGGCAAAGTATTTGACAGTTCAATTGAACGTGGACAACCCGCAACCTTTCCAGTGAATGGCGTTATTCAGGGATGGATAGAAGCTCTGCAACTAATGAATACAGGTTCTGAATGGAAAATTTATGTGCCCTATAACTTGGCTTACGGAGAAAAAGGTGCACCACCAAATATTCCTCCGTATGCAACTTTGGTTTTTGAAATCAATTTGTTATCGATTGAAAAACCCTAATACCGTCATGATATGATTTTAAAAAAGGCATCCCAATAGGATGCCTTTTTTAATTGGGAGTAAATCTATTTTACCTATCAAATGCCAATAATTTTTTATTTATGAGCATTCATTTAAAGTGAGTGGTGGTTTTAAGCAAATAAAAAATCAGTAGTTTAAATACCAAAATACTTATTCAAGACTGATGTTTTCATCACCAATCTTGTATTTCATGAATCGCAATTCAAAGTTCAACATTTCATCGGTAGTACGCATAATTTGACCAAGAGGCAATGCAGATACTGTTCGAGGGGGATTAAATGGATTACGAGGATTTGAGGTCGTATTATCGTAAACGGCTTCAATATATATGGTGCATCCTTTTTCAAGCTTGATCACTTTTTTAAATTTATAGGTATATTGATAATTAAAATCCCAATTGTTTATGCGTATGATAGGTATGGTATCACCATTCGGCCTTACGGCGTATGCTAAAAATTTCTTGCCAAGATTATGCATATGAGGATTAACAGAAAGTATAGAAATATCATGGGGTATTTTGGAAGTAACATAAAAGGTTTTTATGGAGTCTGGTGGAATAACGAGTTTGGGTTTCACCGGATGACTACCAATAGTGCCATGCTGTTCGCTTAGTTCTAATCTTTTAATTTTGGTTTTGGAAAAATATATATGAATTTCCGAATGATCTATTTCATCAACGGGTGTGGATGAATAATGCATGTTCACAACAAAAAGACCTTGCTTACTTAAACGGTATCCACCTATCCCTTCAGGCAATATAGACCAATTTGAACCAGGCACCCATCCGAACGCAAGTTCCCTATCTAATTGAGTCCCATCAAAATTTCGAATATTTAACTCCTCGCCAGTGGTTATATCTTTTAAATCACTTTCCATATTGTACATTTTTTTTCCGGCAAAAATGTCATTTTTATCATTGTATTTATATGACAATAAATAGCTTGATACATGGTGAACTAATTTTCTCTTATCAGGAACAAAGCGAATATATCTCACATTGGTATCCTGATTTAATTGAAAAGGGACTTTTATTAAAAAAAAGGATTCCTTATTGTTTCCTGCCAAATGGATAGGTTCTGGGAATTTCAATATCAAATCAGGTTTCCCAAGAACACTTGCATTTAATTTATCATTTTCATACGCGAAAGGTTTATATTTAATTTTTTTTCCTTTCAAATAGCCTTGTTCTTTCCATGTTTTAAAAGCTTCAATCTCCGCATCCGTAAGGTAATTTTCATTTGCAAAATGGCTGAAAGTGGGGTCTGCAGGCCAAGGTGGCATTAATTTCTTGGTAATCACTTCTTCAATAATCTGACTATGATTTACAACATCCTCATAGGAGAGTAAGGGAAACGGACCAATTTCTCCATTTTGATGACAATTAGCACAATGCTTAAAAACCATAGGGCCAATGTTTTTTTCAAAACTAATGATTTGAGAAAACAATAAATTTATATTTATCAGGAAAATAAATATACCTAATAAGTAGTATTTCATTTTAAGTGAGTTTTAGGCATATTGGCATAAATTCTTTATATTTCAGTAAGCATGGGATAAATGTAAAAATAATTTTTGAATGATATCAAGAAATAATTCTCAAAATTGCCAATACAAAACTTTTTTATTTTTTCAATTCTTAGGGCTTTTTGAATACAGATGAATAGTATTTGAGATAAGATATAGGGGTTATAAACCTAACAACATATTGGTATATACATGTTTTTGAGCTAAATAAGAAACTTCAAGGTTTCGATAGGGAAACATGTGTTTTTAAAAAAATAAAACAGAAAAAATTCATAAAGCGCAATAGTGGCGGAAAAAGTGAAAAAAATTTCGGTTTCTATTTCTTTTGCTTCATTCCGATGGTGTGGCCGAAACTTTGTATGGAGAATTTGTGGAAGGTGGGGGCGTTTATAAAGTCATCCCGAAAGAATTCCATTGATTGACAAGACTATTTTTTTACATCAGTGCGATTATCAAAAACAGTTAATATTGTGATCGTTTTCCCTGTAATTTTATAAATGGCGGTCACATGCCGGTGAATAAGTCCAAGCCTGCATCCTTTAAATTTTGAAGATTCTTTATAAGATTTTGGAAACTGAGAAATTATATTCTCAAAATGCAGTAGCAAGTCTAAAAAATCCTTGCTTCACTTTCACTTCATCTTTCTCTTAAAAAAGATAATATATTATCAATCTGCCGTTTAGCCTCAAGAGTCCAATCAACTTCATACTTTCTTTTCATATGAATTCCAAAATGACTGACTGGAAATGACATTTTTATTTTTCAGATCCGAAAGGCCTCGCTGGAGAGATTCTAATTGGTCAGGGTTCAGGTTATCCGACCAATCACCCAATTCGTTAGCTTTCTTAAATTGTAAAAGTGAGGTCAGGATACTTTTGTCATCAAGTCGAGCAAGCCATTCAATAAGTTCAATTTTTATATTTTCTGCTGTCATAATTTTTCCAGATAAACAAGGGGCTAGCATATAGAGCTAATATTATTCCAATGTATAGTCATTTGAAAATTTACTAAAAATATGACCTTGATCCAAAAGCTTTTTTTCTTATCAAAAAGTGGTAAAAAATACCTTGAATTTGATTTGAGTCCTGAGAAGAGGCTTACTTGCTCTTGTTCAGGACTCAAACTGATTTTCCGTCGGGGTGGCAGGATTCGAACCTACGGCCTCCTGCTCCCAAAGCAGGCGCGATACCGGACTACGCTACACCCCGAAAATTGGACTGCAAAGATATTGAATTATTGATATAAATACCAAAAATAAAAAAATAATCTTTTTTTTCTAAAAAACATCGGTTTTAAGGTACTCTGAAAAGATAAATAATTTTATTCATGAATGAATTTGAATTTATTGCAATTCATTTCTTACCTTTGCGGCTTGTATTCCAAAAATGGTTCCGTAGCTCAGCTGGATAGAGCAACAGCCTTCTAAGCTGTGGGTCGGGCGTTCGAATCGCCCCGGGATCACCAAAACACATTACAGTTTATAAAGGGGCTTTATGGAAGCCCCTTTTGCTTTTTCTAAGGATGCAAGCCCAATCCTCCCAAAAGAAACCCATCCCTTATCCTTTTTGCCTTCTTTCCAATTCATTATTTATTTAAAAGGTTGCTAATCAGCTTAAAAACGATTTTTCTTCCAATCGCGATGGGCTTTTCATGCCGGAAATAAAAAGGCTCCTATTGTATGCTATAGATCCGTTCTTTAATCCAGGTACACATCGGCAAACAAAAATTGAAGATGAATGGGAATGAAACGAATGTTTATCAGAAAAAAACAAAAATCCCCGCCTACGAAGTGACGGGGATTATTTTTGTTGCATGAAGTCTTTTGCGGAAGTGCATAGCAAAAGTAAAATGCTGATTATCATTTTCCTATAAAATTTAGTCGATTTGATAATTTACATCGATGAATGACTAAAAAATGGGTATAAACGAAAATTTGGTTGTTAATAAAATCGATAATTTGGCGTGATTTTTTTCCAATCTATGGGATACAAAGCTTTGCACAGACAAAAATGAAGGATTGAGGGGTTTATAAATCAGTCAAAACAGACGCCATGAGAAGTAGGGATACATAAAAGGCAAAAATTTAAACACTCATTGTGAATACTTTAATGGGTTAAGTTATTCACAAAAGGATAAAAAATAATATTTGTTCGTATATTTGATGTCTGAATTTTATTTGCATTCCATGGAACTCACAGACATTATCAATTTTATCAAAGAAAATAGCGAATATTACGCTAAGGTCGATTTTTCGGGCCATTCTGAAGCACAAATCCGGAGAATTTATCATATCTTGAAATTTGAAAAAGACGCCAAATCAAAAATCAAAGATATTGAGCCCTATATTCAAGGGTTTCATTTTTTTTAGTGATTCGTATTTGTCTCCTTTTTAAAGGAATCGTATTTTTGAACGGTTATTTTCTATCACCCTCCATCCGCAATCATATGTATTCTCTGTCATCTAGTCCCATATGAAAAAAACTATTTTCTGGGGTGTTTGTATATGTTTCCTTTCACTTTTAACGGCTTTGGTTATTGAGTCGGACCACAAGAAAAAAGTGGCCGAACAATTGGATTTATTTCAATCGGTATTTCATTTGTTAGATGAAAATTATGTAGATGAAATAGACCCCGAAAAACTAATCAGGGTTTCCATTGATGCCATGCTGAAATCAACGGATCCGTATACTGCCTTCTATAATGAGACAGAGACCAGAGAGCGCAATAAATCATGGAAAGGAATACTCTACGCTGGCATCGGTGCCTCTGTGGTGATGCGAGATAGCAATATGATTATCTCAGAACCCTATGCAGGTTATGGAGCTTGGCAAAACGATTTACGGGCAGGTGACCAGTTGATGGAGGTAGAAGGAAAATCGGTTAAGGGGAAAAAATTAGATGAGGTTATCAAGTTGCTAAGAGGGGAAGCCGAAACTTCCGTGCATATAAAAATAAAAAGAGGAGATAAGGGATTGTTTGAGAAGTCTATCATCAGAAAAGAAATCCATGTAAAAACAGTGCCTTATTTTGGCATGATAGACTCTTCTGTTGGGTATATCAAGATGGACCAATTTCTTGAAAACACCTCCATGGATTTTAAAGAAGCCTTTCAGGATTTGAAAAAAAAGCACAATTGTACATCATTGGTCATCGATCTTCGTTCCAACAACGGAGGCTTGGTAGATGAGGCGGTAAAAATCCTGGGCATGTTCCTTCCTGAAAACACACTGATCTGCACCTTAAAAGGCAGACAATCTGCTGAAGCCAAACAATACAAAACCCATACCCAACCCCTTGATACCTTCATACCTTTGGTGATCCTAACCAGTGAGAAATCCATTTCTGCGGCTGAAATTTTCGCTGGATGTATGCAGGATCTAGACCGTGCGGTCATTATGGGCCAAAAAACATATGGAAAAGGATTTGTTCAAGGGACTCGATTTCCGGGCTATGGCAGCAGTTTGTATGTGACGGCGGCACGCTATCATACCCCTTCAGGGAGGTGCGTGCAACAGCTGGACTATTCAAAATTGAGCGAAGGGAAAGTATTTAGTTACGCAGATTCCGTCAAAGAAAAATTTTTCACAAAAAATCATAGACCTGTTTACAACAAAGGCGGTATTGAGCCGGATACCATTTTGAAAAACAACTTAACAGATGAAGTCATTCAAAGTCTTATGCAGAGCTATTTTATCTTTGATTTTGCCAATGCCTATCGAAATTCCCATGCCAGCATTGCATCGGTCAAAACCTTTCAGTTGGATGGAAAAAACTACAATCTTTTCATCCAATCCCTAGAAAAAAAGGATTATCAATTTGAAACCAGGGCCGATAAGCATTTGAAGGAATTGGAGAGAAATTTAAGCATACAGGCGAGCGAGAAAGATTTTTTTCAAAAAGATTTTAAACATTTCAAATCCGATTTGAGATCTTTTAAAAAGAAAAAAATCCTTGAAAATTCAGGAAAGATAAAAGACCTATTGGCACAGGAAATTATCAGGCGGTATAATACGGTTATCGGGGTTTATGAATACAGTTTACTGAAAGATCAGGAAATTAGAACCGCAGCAAAACTGCTGCTTCAAATGAAAGCATATCGGAAGATTTTACATGATGACCAATAAACTAAATCAAAAGATGTTGTAGTTCGCTAATTGATTTTTCATAAACCTTTTTAAAAAACAAAACATCTCTTTTTAATTTTTCTTGGTCTTTGATGAACTTACTATTTCGATAAATATTTTCTAAAGTTGTAACGAGGATGGATATACCCATATAAGAAAGACCGGGTTTTAATTTATGCGCAATGAGGCCTACCTGCTCCCATTCCATCTGATTACCTGCCCGAACCAATTCTTCTGCAAGGGAAGTGGTTCCGTCGATAAATGAGCGAATCATTTGATTTTTAAATTCCAGGTTTCCATCTGCCAATTCATCTAAAAAATCCATATCAGTAAACCTGAAATCATCATTCAATGCAAAAATATTTTGATGGTATGCCAAAAGTTTTACATACAAATCGAATGGACGAAAAGGTTTTGAAATAAAATCGTCTATTCCTGATGCATGCAGTACCGCGGTATCCATGCCGGTGCTATGTGCCGTCAGTGCGATGATAGGAATTTGAATGCCTTGTTTTCTCATCAATTGACTGGTTTGATAGCCATCCAAATCAGGCATTTGAATATCCATAAGGACCAAATCAAATGCTGCTGTTTTCATGCGTTCCAAAGCCTCTTTCCCACTATTGGCTAGGGTAATTTTGGCATTTTTCTTGGTCAATAGGCTATCTGCTACCAATAGATTAATGGTATTGTCTTCTATTACCAAAATACGAATTCCTTTAAAATCAAAGTCATTTTCGGCATCACGTATAGAATGTATTGCATGATTTGGGGACTGAGGGACCTGCATTGGAATGCAAAAGACAAAAGGAAAGCCTGTTTGCTCCATTGATACATCAGAAATTTCTCCTTTCAAATCATATACCCTTTGATATATTTCATAGAGCCCTTGCTCATTGATTGGATTTGATGAAGAAGACATTTCTGCCCTATGTCCATTCATGGTCATTGAATAGTTTCCATCT
Source organism: Bacteroidota bacterium (assembly GCA_947485425.1). Classification (GTDB taxonomy): domain Bacteria; phylum Bacteroidota; class Bacteroidia; order AKYH767-A; family CANKSK01; genus CANKSK01. The sequence goes on from CANKSK010000039.1 coordinate 7,498, forward strand.
GAAAACAAATCCTGGTCTGCTATTAAAAATTGAATAGATAGTGTATCATTTTTAACAGACAGAATTTTTACGGCAATCCCAATAAAATTGGAAATC
>CANKSK010000040.1 GCA_947485425.1 Bacteroidota bacterium
AATTAAAGGATATTGCTGAAAAACTTCTGAAAAGCGGATATGGAAAATACTTGCTTGATTTAATAGAAACATACTAACTATTTATAAAAAAAATAAATATGGGCAGTCAAAATGAAAAAGTAAAAATTTTAGTAACTGGAGGCGCCGGATTTATAGGAAGTGCATTGGCAGAAAAACTTTCTGAAAATCCTGATAATTTTATTGTGATTGCAGACAATTTTTTTACCGGATCCTATGCTAAATTACCTGTTTCAAAATATAACAATATAAAATTCATCAAGGCGGATGTAAATGATTTTAAAGATATTTCAAGTATTTTTTATACCTATACTTTTGATTTTGTTTTTCATTATGCAGCACTTGTTGGTGTAAAAAGGACACTTGCCAATCCGGTAATGGTTTTAAATGACATTACAGGCATCAATAACATCCTAATTTTATCAAAAAATACCGGTGTAAAAAGGGTATACTATTCATCCTCTTCTGAGGTATATGGAGAGCCTGTTGAATATCCACAAAACGAACATACAACACCGCTAAACTCCAGATTGCCCTATGCCATTGTGAAAAATGTAGGGGAAGCTTACCTGAAATCCTATAAGACGGAGTTCGATATGGATTTCTCTATTTTCAGGTTTTTTAACACCTTCGGTCCCAAGCAAAGTGAAGATTTTGTGATATCTAGATTTATAGCAGCAGCCATTCGAAATAAACCCATTTCAATTTATGGAGATGGATCACAAACAAGAACCTTCTGTTTTATTGATGACAACATTGAGGCCTGTTTAAATGCATTTTACAATGATTACTATGTAAACGATGTGATGAATATTGGCAGCGACAATGAAATCAGCATTTTGGAGGCGGCACAAACCATTATGAAGCTTACCAATTCAAAATCAGAAATTATATTCTTACCACCGCTGAAAGAAGGCGATATGAGCAGGAGAAAACCCGATATCACCAAAATGAGAAACTTGCTGCAACGAGAACCCATCAGTCTTGAAAAAGGCATTCTCAAAATCCTCGATCATTATCCAATGCCTGTACTATAAGCACTTTTCAAATGCATGATTTTCAATCACTAAAATCCCTTATTGAAGCGGAAATAAACGCGCTCCAACTGGAGGGAAACCCTAAGGAATTATATGAGCCGATTCGTTATTCCCTATCCCTGAATGCAAAGCGAGTAAGGCCTATTTTAACCCTGGCAGCTGCGGAACTTTTTGGGGGCACCCTCAGCAAAGCCACCAAGCCGGCCTTGGGGATGGAGGTATTTCACAACTTTACCTTGTTGCATGACGACATCATGGACAACGCTCCGATTCGGCGATCAAACCCTACTGTTCATGCGCGTTGGGGTACCAACATAGCAATCCTTTCAGGCGATGCCATGTTTGTAAAGGCCTGTCAACTGATTTCTGAAGCCGAAAGCTTTTGTTTGAAAGCCGTTTTAGACCTCTTTTATGCTACGGCACTGGAAGTTTGTGAAGGGCAGCAGTTAGATATGAATTTCGAAAAAATTTCGAGCATCGGCATTCCTGATTATATAGAAATGATCCGTTTAAAAACCGCTGTTTTGCTAGCGGCATGTCTTAAAGCCGGCGCACTGATGTCTGCCGCTTCAAAAAATGATGCAGATGAAATATATGCCTTTGGCGAAAATATGGGTCTGGCATTTCAATTGAGAGATGATTTACTGGATGTATATGGTGAAAGTAAATTTGGAAAACGAGTAGGTGGGGATATCTTATCAAACAAAAAAACCTTTATGCTTTTAAAAGCAATGGAGGTGGCAGATAAAAGCCAAAAAGAAAAACTAGATTTTTGGATGTCTCCTGTGCCGCATCAAGAAGAGGATAAAATTCAGGCCGTCACTGAAATTTTTAATACTTTAAACATCAAGGGCTTTACTGAAAATGAAATTGATTTTTACTACCAAAAGGGACTTAAAAACCTTCACAACATCAGTGTAGGAATTGAAAGAAAAGGGGTGCTTCTGAATTTCACAGAAAGCTTGCTTCAGCGGGAGATCTAAGAGACCTTTCTTCAAAAAAAAAGAGGATACTTCGAAAGAAACATCCTCTTTTTTTTAAAAAAATTCAGAAATTATTTAGTTTCCTTTTTAGATTCTGCTTTTTTTCCAGCTTTTTTGGTGCGTTTTGCTTCCCATGCTTTTTTCTCTGCAGCTGCTTGCTCAGGAGTCAAAACTTTCAAGTAAGCATCTTGTGCTTTTTTGCGAATTTCCTTGTTTGCTTTTGCTTTGTCAGCTTTGTTCGCATAGGTTTTTGCATCAGAAGCATCAAATTCTTTACTTTCTGTCAAATAAATTTCTTTGATTTGAGCAGCTTGAGCATCAGTAAGCTTCAATTCTGCTTTCATTTTATCAACTTTTCTCTGAGCTCTTTCTTCAGGAGTTGATGTTTTTTTAGCTGTACCTTCTGTTTTTTTAGCCGCTGGCTTTTGTGCCGGAGCATTTTGTGCAATCACTGCTGCACTTAAAACGACCGCAATGGCCATTAAAATAATTTTTTTCATTTTAAATTTTTTTGGTTCTTAATTAAACATGTATTCGTAGCCCAAAAGTAAAAATTTAAAATCAGATAGCAAGGTTCAAGAAAAATTATTTTGGTTTTTATTTTTCAAGATTTTCAGCATTTCTGTCGCCCAATTCAGCAACTTCGTTGGTGGTAAAAGGGAAGAACAATTCATACACATCCAAGTTTCCGGCACCACCTTTGCGGGCAGAAGAATAAAAGCCATGGTTTCCGCTTTCATCAAGGCTAAAGAAAATCTCATCAGCGGTGGTATTCAAAGGATAACCCATGTTTTCAGGTTTTTTCCAACCCAAAAGATCTTTAGAAACTTTAAAGATATCGTATCCGCCAATGCAATCTTCTCTTTTAGATGAGAAATAAAGGGTTCTGCCTCCATCATGGTAAAAAGGATAATCTTCATTATAGGCGGTATTGATGGTGCTACCCAAATTAATGGCAGCTCCCCATTCACCAGAAGCATCTTTTTCTGATTTATAGAGGTCCATTCCGCCAAAACCACCTTTTCTATTGCTGGAGAAATAAATGGTATTGCCATCTTCAGAAAAGTTTGCTGCATTTTCATCGGATTTGGTGTTGATATTGGCATTCATCTTAACGGGTTCTGACCAAAGTTTTTTGGTTAATTCAGAGAAGTAAATATCGCCTTCTCTTGAAATCAGCATGCTTGCACCATCAGAAGAAATAGAAAGGATGCGATCTGCAAACACTGAATTTAATCTAGCAGGACCTTTTTTTGCTTTTACAGATGCATTTTTAACACCTGCAGCATTGGGAGTCAAGGTATAAATATCATCGGCATAAGAACCATCTTCATCCATCCATCCCCCACTGTTGCCTTTTCTTTTAGAAGAAAAATAGAGGGTATTGTTCAGTTTATCCATGTTCGCAGAGCAATCATCATACGCAGAATTTAAATCTTTGAAGTTTTTAAACTCAACAGGGATATTCTTTTTAATCAATTCTGCTGCTGAATTACACATGCCCATTCTAAGCATCACATCACCTCTTAATTCCCTGCCATTTTTATTGGTTTTGATAAAATTCATGAATACTTCAAAAGTTTGGTAGGCCTCATCAAATCTCTCTTCCAATTGATAAACGGTACCCAAATAATACAAGGCTTCAGGAAGGGTATCTTTAGACAAACAAGCTCTTTTTAAATGATTGATGGCATCGGTATTGGAATTGGGAATATTAAAGTAACATAAACCAGCTTTGTAGTTGGCATTCACATCAAATTGATCCAATTTAAGCAACTTTATATAAAAATTAAGGGCCATTTTATATTTTGCGTTTCCAAAATTTTCTTCTGCCTTGGCAAGGAGATTGGATTTATATACCATTGAAACGGGTTTTGTATAGGCTGAAGAGGTAGTATTTGCCATCAAGGTGATGAACAAAATCAAGAGGAATATTTTTGTAAACGTTTTCATTTTCAGGCGATTTAAAGATTGAAAGGTATTGTATTTTCGTAAGTTTGATAGGTTTGTTTGTATGTCTGTTTTTGTGTTCATATTGATAGGACAAACATATAGAGTATTCATGAAGTGGGCATACCATAATAGAAGCCGATTTTACCGATGTAAGATTTTTGTACAATTCGTTTCCCTTAAAGCCCATTCAAAAAGCCCAATGCAATCCTGTTTTTTTCATTCACCCATATTTTATCCATCAACAAGCTGAAAAAGGGAGTGTTTTACCTTTGTCTGGGAGGATAATAGCCTGCGGTATTGGTATAAAATGTATTTTTGCGAGCGGATGGATGGATTAACAGCAATAACAATTATCTGCACCGGGTTTTGCGCCGGATTTATCAATATTGTTTCCGGGGGCGGCTCCTTATTAACGCTACCGGTGCTCATATTTACTGGGCTTCCACCCCTTGTTGCCAATGCAAGTAACCGTATTGCCGTTATTTTTGAAAGCATATCAGGGGCAGCAGGATTTAAATCCAAAGGAATATCTGCATACCCCTATAGTTTATGGCTAGGCATCGTTTCTTTGTTTGGGGCCATTTTGGGTGCCATCCTGGCAAGTTTTATCAATGACGCCATTTTCAACAAAATATTTGCACTGCTGATGCTACCCATTGTGGGGATGACTGTTTTCGGACCTTCTTTCAAAAACCCTGAAGAAGAGCAATTGGGTTTAACGCGTAAGATTCTTGCTTTTATCGTATTTTTCTTCATTGGTATCTATGGTGGATTTATCCAAGCGGGAGCCGGCCTGCTCATCATTTCAGCATTGAGCATGATAAACGGATTCAGCTTATTGAAATCAAATAGTGCCAAAACACTCATTGTGATGATTTATTCCTTGGCGGCATTATTTGTTTTTATTTATGAAGGAAAGGTTAACTGGACCTATGGCCTCACCCTTGGCATAGGGAATGCCTGTGGAGCATGGGTTTCCAGCAGATTATCCGTAAAACTAGGAGAAAAGTGGATCAAAGGTTTTATGTTGGTTTCTGTAGTTCTTCTATCCCTCAAATTGTGGTTTCACCACACCTAAAATCCAACCGTAAACGCTTAAATGCCCCATTCATCCTATGAAAACGCCTTCTAAATACCTGCCCTATTTTATCATTGTAGCCTTAGCCATTATTTGGGGCAGCTCTTTTATTTTGATGAAAAGAGGTATGCTTTGTTATTCCTCGGGACAAGTAGCCGCCATGCGGATTTTTATTGCCTTTCTGTGCCTGTTGCCATTTACTTGGTCTAAAATCAAAACGCTTCAAAAGAAAGACTGGAAATATTTAATTGCTTCGGGATTTTTGGGCAATGGAATCCCGGCCTTTTTGTTTACCTATGCCGAAACAGGCATCAGCAGTTCATTGGCAGGGATTTTAAATTCACTGACACCTTTGTTTACCTTGGTAGTAGGCTATTTTCTATTTAAAAGCAAAGTAAGGGCTATCAATATTTTAGGGGTACTCATTGGTTTCGGCGGCACTGCATGGCTTTTACTGGATTCTCCCGGCAGCCAACAGCAAGTTCAATTATCCTATGCCCTGCTTGTGATTCTTGCCACCGTTTGTTATGCCTTTAGTGTGAATATCATCAAAACCTATTTACACCACCTGGATTCCATCCTGATTTCAGGTGGCGCACTCCTGGTGGTAGGCCCTCTTTGTGGACTGTATCTATGTTTTACCGATATCCTCAGCCGCAGCGCGACAAATCCCATGGCCTTGACTTCCTTTATGTATATTTTTGTTTTAGGGTTCATGGGAACGGCGGTTTCATTGTTGTACTTCAATAAACTCATTAAAATGAGTAGTGCACTCTTTGCCTCATCAACAACCTATTTCATTCCTATAGTAGCCTTATTTTGGGGCATGGCAGACCATGAAAGCATGGGATACCAGCAAGTTGTGGCCATGGGCATTATCCTTTCAGGAATGTATTTAATCAACAAGAAAACAGGAGGATAATTTGCATGAGGAGATCACTTGACATTCAGCAGAACTTTTTACAGCATCTCACAAGCCAATGTGGTGTGGGCAAAGCAGATCGTATACTCCTTGCCGTAAGCGGGGGAGCGGATTCAATGGTGATGACAGACTTATGTATGAAAGAAGGTATGCACATCGGCTTGATACATGTCAACTTTATGCTCCGCGGGGAAGAATCGGAAGCAGAAGAGGAGATGGTAAAAAATTATTGTTTAGAGAAAAATATACCTTTTTTTTCAAGCCGCTTGGATGTGAAAGCATATATCAAAAAAAATCCGGGCATCTCTATACAAATGGCTGCCAGAGACCTCCGATATGCTTGGTTTGAAGAAATCAGAATTCAAGAACATTACGACTTGATTGCGACGGCACACCATCAGTCAGACCTCCTAGAAACTTTTTTAATTCATTTCTCCAAGGGCACGGGCATTGGCGGATTACATGGCATATTACCCAGAAAAAACCATCTCATTCGGCCGATGCTTTTTTTAAACAAGGATGAAATATATGCCTATGCACAGGAAGAAAAAATACCTTTCCGTGAAGACTCTTCCAATGCAAAAGAATATTATTTAAGAAACAACATCCGATTAAACCTCATTCCTGAATTTAAAAAGATTAACCCTGAAATCGAAAAAACTGCCGCTGAAAACATCCGAAAAATCAGAGAGGTGGAAGCGATTTACAGAGCCTATCTAGAAGAGGCCATCCAAGCCATCACACAAAAGGATGGCAGGGGTGAAAAAATATCCATTTCAGGACTGCAAGTTTTGCTTAAAAAACATGCAAACGCATCCGATACGCTCATTTATGAGATATTCAAAAAATATGGATTCAACAACGCGCAAAGCAGCGAAATACTGAAATCCATGCAGGGAAAACCCGGTATAGAATTTTTTTCGAAAAGTTTTCAGCTGCTAAGAGACCGCGAATATTTTTTACTTGAAGACCTAAAAAAACAGGAAGCCCATCAAGAGGAAATTATATCCATTGATCGGCATACTGAAAACGTTTCAACAATCGATTTGGCGCTTCGTATTTCCGAAAAAAATATTTTTTTGTCTGAAATCCACAAATCAAGTGATTTTGCTTACCTTAATGCCCGAGAGTTGACTTTTCCAATGTATATTCGCAAATGGAAATCGGGTGATTTTTTTCATCCTTCCGGGGAAGGAAAAAGAAAAAAAATAAGTGATTACTTGATTGATAAAAAAATATCTAGACACGAAAAAAACAATACGTATGTGCTGATTTCCAACAACCAAATTGCGTGGTTGATAGGGCATCGGATCGATGAAAGATTTAGATTTAAACAAGAACAAGGCATGGCATATATTATTCAATTTGCAGCTCTTAATACGACAAATGATGATGCAGGAAAAAGATAAAAAAACAACTACTGATGATTCCCATCATGAAGAAAATCAATACGTACCCGCTGAAGGCAGCCATTTGAGGAAAGAAACGCCACATCATATTCTTTTTGAAGAAAGGCAGTATATGGGGTATAATAGATACTCGATGCTGAGAAGGATGGTTATGGCC